>CALABN010000162.1 GCA_937885735.1 uncultured Bacteroidota bacterium
CCTTTCTTCATTTCGTGAAGATAACGTTTTCGGCGTTTTCAATAAGGGGATCTATGCCGGTCTCAAGATAGACAACAACCGAAATATCGCAATAATCAAGAAAGACGTTGTGAAAGTGCCTATCCGCGCCATTGCAGCAAAAGACGGCATCACTGCCATAAAAATCAAAAGCGACCGTATGCTAATGGCTCACGGATTCTTGCGCAAGGTGTTCGAGATTTTTGAGACTTACGAGACTTCCATTGACATGATTACAACTTCAGAGGTTGGCGTTTCTGTCACTATCGACAATACAAAGAACCTTGACAAGATTGTCAGCGAACTTCAAAAATACGGTACTGTCGAGGCTGAAGGCGACTACGTCATTATCTGCGTTGTGGGCGACCTTCACTCAAATTCAAAGGGCTTTGGCGGCACAATCCTTTCGGCCCTGAACGACATTCCTATCAGAATGATTTCATACGGCGGAAGCAACTTCAACGTATCAGTGCTTGTCAAGTCTGAATACAAGAGTCTTGCGCTCAACTGTTTAAGCCACAACATATTCACCGACGAGAAATAATCAACAACGATGAATTTCGACCTTAAACAATTTGACGGAATCAAAACGCCATTCTACTGGTACGACACGCAGTTGCTCGACAACACCCTGCAGGCAGTGAAATCGCTTGCCGACCATTACGGCTACAACGTTCACTACGCTGTCAAGGCAAATGGCAACATCGACATTCTGCGCCATATGAAGAATGCGGGACTTGGAACCGACTGCGTCAGTGGCAACGAAATCAAGCAAAGCATACTGGCCGGCATCGACCCGCACAAGATTGCCTTTGCTGGCGTTGGCAAGAGCGACGAGGAAATCCAGATTGGCCTCGAGAACGACATTTTCTGCTTCAACTGCGAATCTGTTCCAGAAATGGAAGTGATTGACGAGATTGCAGGCAAAATGGGCAAAAAGGCGCACATTGCCTTGCGCATCAACCCGAACGTGCACGCATCAACTCACCACTACATTACAACTGGCCTCGAAGAGAACAAGTTCGGCATAAACACCTGGGATTTCGAGAACGTGCTAAGCGCCCTTACAAACCTGAAAAACATTGAACTGATTGGTCTGCATTTCCACATCGGCTCGCAGATTCTCGATATGCAGGATTTCAGGAATCTTTGCGTACGCGTGAACGAGATTCAGGAATGGTTCTACGCTCGCCACATCATTGTCGACCACATAAACGTGGGCGGTGGTCTTGGCGTCAACTACGAACAACCTGACAAAGAGCCGATTCCAGCCTTTGAAGAATATTTCAAGGTATTCAGCGAGACCCTGAAACTGCGTCCGAAACAACAACTGCACTTTGAACTTGGACGTGCACTTGTGGCTCAATGTGGAAGTTTGATTACCAAAGTCTTGTACGTAAAGAAAGGTGTCAACACCAAATTCGCCATTGTTGATGCGGGAATGACCGAACTGATTCGTCCTGCCCTGTATCAAGCCGTCCACAAGATTGAGAACATAAGCAGTAGCGAACCTGTGGAAAAATACGACGTTGTCGGTCCTATCTGCGAATCGTCGGATTGTTTTGCAAAAGCAATGGAAATGGCTGGCACAAAACGTGGCGACCTGCTCGCAATTCGCACAGCCGGCGCTTACGGCGAGGCAATGGCATCAACCTACAACCTCAGGACAATGGTGAAAGGCTATTTTTCGAAATAGGATTTAGCGCAATATCATCAAAAAAGGCGTTTCCAATTGGGAACGCCTTTTTTTGATGATGTATTAATCTGAAAATCAATAGACTAAAATAGAATCACACGTAGAACGGACACTGTCGCCATTGGCAAAGACTTCCGTATAGAAGAACTTTATAGTATGATTAATCTGCGATGAATCAAAATCACATATAAAAGTCAAATCCAGACTGTATGGTATTTTGGGACAATCGCAATTGTCATATTCAGCCTCGGCCTCAAGCAAAATCGAGTCACCATTTGTCACACCAAATATCTGAAAATCAGTATAACATCCATAATCATACAATTTTGCGTCAATAGTTATACCATAACCTGCCGCAACAGAATCTGGCATTTCAACTTTCACAAACGGCACTAACGACACCTCTGGGCAATTGTCACTTTCCAACTTGCATGCAGACATTGTAGCAACGGCAAGCAAGAACAATATCAAACTTCCTTTTTTCATAAAATTCTTTTTATAAAACTGATTAATCTCTAGACTTATACAGACTATCTCACCACGATACAGCCATATTGGCTATACACATACTCCTCGTCGCTGTCGAGTGCACTAAAAATTACCACATATTTTTTATACGTGCTAAGGCATACTTTTAACGATGTTTCAGTCTCAACATCGTCAAGACACTCGCAATAATCCTGCATTCCACGACCGAAGAACCAAATAGTGTCGTTGATGATTGTACTGCGGACCCCATATTCCTTGATGCATTCCCCTTTATCAAGCACAAAGTCGCAAGTGAACATTTCGCCAGCATCGACTGTGTCTGGAATGTCTGCGCTGACAACAGGTACATTGACCTCAACTGGGCAATAACTTTTCTTGTCGCAACTCGACATAATGGCCATAACCGACAAAATTGCAACCAATGACAATGTAATTCTCTTCATATCAATTTATAATGAAAGATGATGAACTTTTTCCAACTGCAAATCGCCGTCAGTACGGGCTGGCTTCTGCTCTGCCTTGTAGCCAATGGCGACTACCGCCAACACCTGGTGCTCTGATTTAAGATTCAGCAACTTACGCAGATTGTCAGTCGCAGGGACACCGTCTTCAGTGCCACGCTGACGCATCTGAATCCAGCAAGCGCCCAATCCTTGATTTTCAGCCTCCAACATAATGAGCGTGGTGGCTATGGAAGCATCTTCAACCCAAACATCGGTCTTTGAGGTGTCGGCCACAACAACTATTGCCAATGGCGCACTGTTGAGCATCGACGCTCCGTGTGCCTTTGCCACAGCCAACTGCTTCAAGACGTCGGGTTCATCAACGACTATGAATTCACAAGGATAGACCGATTTGCCAGACGGTGCCAGCAATCCAGCCTTGAGCATCGCCTCAACTTTCTGCCGTTCAACTTGTTGTGGCAAAAACTTGCGATGACTTCTGCGTATGCGTATCAAATCAGAATATTCCATAAGAGACTGTCTTTCATCAACCCACATCGAACCAATCGTCCTGTCTATGGCTGACATTTGCACCGCAAAGTAAGAAAATTTTCAAGCATCAAATTGCATTTTCATTCTTTTAACACTCACAAAAAACACTCGATAATAACTCGAAACCAATTTATAGAAACCTCCTTAATTCAAATTCCAAAACCATAATTTATTTACATTTGCCTTCAACAAAAACTCAAAAAAAATGAATAACTGGTACGAATGCAAAGTCAAATATCAAAAGGTTGACGAGAACGGCAAGCAAAAAGCCGTAAGTGAATTATATATGGTTGATGCAGTATCGTTTACCGATGCTGAAAGCCGAATAACAAAGGAACTGGAACAATTTGCAGGACTGGGCGAGTTCAATGTGGCATCAATCAAGACCACCAACTACTCCGAACTTATTCCGAACGAGGCGGGCGACCGCTGGTTCAAGTGCAAGGCTGTTTTCATCTCGTTCGATGAGAAATCGGGCAAGGAACGTCGCACTTCGTCGAGCATTTTGGTTCAAGCCAACGACGTGAAAGACGCTTACGAGACATTGTCAAAAGCGTTGAGCACCAGCATTAGCGACTTCACCATTCCTACCATTCAGGAATCGTCGATAATGGACATATTCGGAATCCTGCACGACTTTGACAAGGCGGAATAATGCCTTCATCAAAAAAAATAATCAAACGCCACAATCGAGAAACAAGCACTTGATTGTGGCGTTTCCTTTGAATACCCTACATATTTCCCCTCCACGCAACCTTTCTCCAGTCTACCGCATCTTACTGTCGAAAAATGTTGATACGACATCGTTGTTTTGGCATTTCAACATTATATTGTATGACTAATTGATAACGAAATGAAGATAAAACTGTCGGCAATCTGCTTAATGGCAACAGCACTGTGTTGCAATCAGATAGCACAAGCACAAAGTTACAACGAATGGCTCGAGCAAGAGCGCAAGGAACAGGCTGAATTTGCCAAAAACGAGAAAGAAGGACTTCGCCAACTCGCGAAGGAACGTGAAGAGGCTATCAGGAAAATGGACGAAGAGTTTTCCGAATTTCTGAAGAAGGAATGGAAAAACTACCAATCGGAAACCGACGACTACAAGCCTGTAGCACCAAAACCGGAAGTCACACCTGTCTTCAAGAACGAAGAACAACAAGCAATCCAACTCAAGGTCGACAACGCAGAAGCCATTGAATCGTGTGCCACAATGCCCAAACTGCCATTCTTCTCAAAATCGGAAGATGCCAGTTTCAGCCCGTTTACAGCATCATTCAACTTCTATGGCAACTCTGTCAGCATCAGGTACGACGAATCAATCAACGCACAAATAACCACCATTAACGAACAGACAATAAGCGACTTATGGAACCAAATAAGCAAGACAAACTACAGTTGCACAATTTCGGACCTGCTGAAATGGCAAAACCAACTGAACATCAACGATTGGGGATTTTTCCAACTCACTAAAAGCGCATCGGCAAAGATTGCCGACAACAAGAACAGCCAGGTTCTGCTCACGTGGTTCCTGATGACCAAAGCCAACTACAAGGCAAGGCTTGCCTACAAAGACAATAACCTGTACCTGTTGCTCGCATCTGCCAACAACATCTACGGCAAGCCATACTTCACTTTTGGCAACCAGCGCTACTACATCATCGACGGGCAAGCCACCGACGTCTACACCTACGACAAGGACTTTCCCGACGCCCGCGCCATTATGGACCTGAACATCTACAAGCCAATGAACGGCGTCGAGCAACTGAACGTCAAGAACATAGAGTTTGAATACGACGGCAACAAGTACCAATTCGGCATCAAATACGACCGCAACACCATCAATTTCTACAACGACTATCCACAAGCCGACATCAAGATTTATTTTGATGCCACCGTCGGACGCTCGACAAAAGAATCGCTGGCAAGTTCACTCTTGCCTGTAACAAGCAAAATGGACAAGGTTGATGCAACTGAATTTCTGTTGAATTTCGTCCAGTCATTTGAATACAAGACTGATGAACAGCAATTCGGGCACGAAAAGTTTTTCTTCCCCGATGAAATGTTCCACTACCAATATTCCGACTGTGAAGACCGCGCGGTTCTTTTCGCCTATCTTGTAAAGCAACTTGTAGGCCTTAATGTCATTGGGCTGAACTATCCAGGGCATATGGCAACGGCAGTCAATTTTGAAAAGGAAGTCAACGGCAGTTTTGTCGAGTACAATGGCAAGCGGTTCCCCATTTGCGACCCAACATACATTGGCGCTCCAATAGGTATGGCGATGCCACAGTTTGCGCAAGCCAACGCCACCATTATTGAAAATGCCACACAGCCAAATCTCGCCAACCGCGCAAACAAGCTTTGGAAGATTGCCAACAAATACGGGCTGTATCAAGGCGACAACAACAATAACATCGCTTTCGACAGCAAAGGCGATGCCTATATGTGTGGATATTTCAACGGCACTGTCGACTTTATGGGACGACAGATAACAGCCGACGCCACCGACATATTTCTGGCAAAGATAACAGCCGACAACTCGCTCGACTTCCTTTACCGAATCGGTAGCAAGGGCGACGACATCGCCTACAACATCATATTAGGCAACGACGACAGTTTCTACTTCAACGGCTCGTTCAACAACGAACTTACCATTGCCGGGCAAACCCTTAAAGCCGAAAACGGCGACGTGTTTATTGCCAAATGCTCGCGCAAAGGACAACTCGACTGGATAAACCAGGCAAACATCGGCCAACTCGACAGCATCAACAACACTTACGTTGCACAATTCGACAACAAAGGCAAGCGTCTGTGGACCCGCAACTACGCTGAATCGGAAGACTTCACCGACTACGGCATCACCATTGACGGCAATGGGAATGCGTTTCTTGTAGGTTCACTTGCATTCGCTAACGGACTGATGAACAAATCGTATGAAAGTATGGCTATAAAACGTGGATTTGTGGTAAGCAGTAGCGACAATTCCCAATCTGCCGAACCTGCAGACCCTGGCATTATCGGCATTTTATCCTTCATCGACTTGATTAACAGCATAAACAGTTCATTGCAAGGTTCAACAATCCAAAATGAAATCAATACTGGCAATCCCGATTTCAAGTCAAATTCGCCTAAAGTATACGAGCAACTTGCCAATGTGGAATTCATCAGAAACGGACAAGGAATAGTAACCGTACGGACAAACGACGGAAATCCAGTCGATTTCAATCGTTTCAAATTATACAACAACTCAAAATTCAAGATTTCGGTATTCAACAGTGGCAACGCTCAAGTCGACTTCTTATCGGGTAGCGAGTACAACGACGAACAGACGTGGCTTCCGCTAAACACCATCAAGCTATACAAGACTTCTGGCAATGTGCTGTTCGACTACGACATCGACCACACGCAAAAGACAATAAACGCCAAAAATGTATTTTAATGACAGACTGACCTACAACCCTGGAATTTCTGCAACCGTAAAAGTGCTACCGCCAATGAAAATCAAGTCATCGGTGGTGGCATTTTTTTTTGCCTCCTCAATTGCCAAAGGGATGCTCGGATAACATTCGCCCTTCAGCCCGTATGCCTTGGCCTTTTCGGCAAGAAGTTCAGCCTTGAGGGCACGAGGCACCGAAGCATTTGTAAAATAATAAGTTGCATCAGTTGGCAACTGCGAAAGCACCTTGGCGTGGTCTTTGTCGCTCACCATTCCTATTACAATATGCAACCTATTGTATTTCTGCAATTTCAATTGTTCAACAATCTGACGGATTCCATCATCGTTGTGGCCAGTGTCACAAAACATCAAAGGCTTGTCCGACAGCTTCTGCCAACGGCCCTTAAGCCCCGTAGTGGCAATGACCGACGATGCTCCAGCCAAAATATCGGCATCGGACACACGCAAATCCTTTTTTATAATGTCGAAAGCTGACAACACCGTCAGAATGTTCTTCTTTTGGTAAACACCCATCAAGTCAAGTGCCAGACAGTCAAACTCCAATTGTCCGTCTTTTGATATGGAAAGATTCAGCCTGTCAGCAGACAGGACAGTTCCTTCAACCTTGCGCACCTTGTCAGCGAAAACAATAGGCGAACCCGTCGACATAGCCTTGCCAATGAATACCGAATCCGTCTCAACACTCGACTGACCAACCACCACAGGGACACCAGACTTGATTATGCCAGCCTTCTCGCCCGCAATTTCAGGCAAAGTGTCGCCCAACATTTGAGTGTGGTCAAAACTGATATTTGTAACAACCGAAACAATTGGCGTAATGATATTTGTAGAATCGAGCCTTCCGCCCAAACCAACCTCAACTACCGCCACATCAACGCCCGAACGTGCGAACCAGTCAAAGGCCATCAACGTAGCCATCTCAAAGAACGAAGGTGCAACCTTGTCGATAATCGGCCTGTGCCTTTCAACAAAATCGACAACCTCCTGTTCAGGAATCATCTGCCCGTCTATGCGGATGCGCTCGCGAAAATCCTTCAGGTGAGGCGAAGTGTAAAGTCCGACCTTGTAACCCGCGTGTTGCAGAATTGACGCCGTAGTGTGTGACACCGAGCCCTTGCCGTTGGTGCCAGCCACGTGAATAGTCTTAAACTTTAGGTGAGGATGCCCGAAATATTCGTCAAGAGCCAAGGTATTGTCAAGGCCAGCCTTATACGCCAATGTTCCTATATTTTGATATACAGGAAGTTGCGTAAACAAAAAATCTATTGCCTGCTGATAAGTCATCTTACATTCCGATTCTCTTCAAACAGGCACTGACCTGTCCGAAAAACGTCCGAAAGGTAATTAGAATTTGGCATTTGCGTTCAAAATAAGGAATCAACAATAACCTTTTGGGCAATGTGAATTATCCTCAATATGGGAATCGACATTATTTATCGAAAAAAAAGGATGTTTTCGGCCACATCTTTCAATTTTCATTTCTAACTTTATGGAAAACCATAAAAAACTTTGAACTATGGCAAAAGCAAAATCAACCGCTAAAATATTTGTATTAGATACAAATGTTTTACTACACGACTTCAAATGCGTCTATAATTTCCAAGATAACGACATTGTCATTCCAATTGTAGCACTCGAAGAACTCGACAAATTCAAGAAAGGCAACGACTCGCTGAACTTCAACGCGCGCGAAGTGACTCGCGTACTCGACGAACTGATTGGCAAAAACGACCCTGTAAAAGGAATATCGATAGGCAAAGGACACGGGAAACTGTTTCTAGCCTTGGGGCAGAAATATCCCGAATCGATGAAGATTTCGTTCCCCGAACCCATTGCCGACCATCGGATTCTTGCCATTGCCGACCACATACGCAAAGAGAACCCCGACCGCAAGGTAATTGTCGTTTCAAAGGACATCAACCTGCGCGTGAAAGCCAAGTCGATGGGGCTTCCTGCCGAAGACTACACAACCGACAAGGTTCAGAACATTGAGGAGATTTACAAGGGCATCGACACGATTGAAGGTGTTGAGTCTGAACTTGTCAACAAAATATACCAAGACCACGCAGGCGTGCCTGTTGACGAGTTCAAGTTCAAACGCGAAATCTTTGCCCACGAATATCTTATCCTGAAAAGCGACGACAACAAAGGCGCGCTCACGCACTACGACCCATTCGAACGCAAGATAAACCTTGTGGAGAAGAAGAAAATCTACGGCATAGAACCGCGCAACGCCGAGCAGGCTATGGCTCTCGACGCACTTATGCGTCCTGAAATAAACCTGATATCGCTCACAGGCAAGGCTGGCACAGGAAAAACGCTTTTGGCCGTTGCCGCAGCACTTCAGCAATCTGGTATTTACGAGCAAATTTTTGTCGCCCGTCCTATAATTCCGCTTACAAACCAGGATTTGGGATTCTTGCCAGGCGATGTGAAGGAGAAAATCGGTCCTTATATGATGCCTTTGTTCGACAACATCGGCGTAATAAAACATCAATTCGGCGCCAACAGCAAGGAAGTCCACAAGATTGACGAGATGCTGAAAGACGAGCGTCTGGTGATAACGCCACTTGCCTACATCCGCGGACGAAGCCTTTCAAACGCATTCTTCATAATCGACGAGGCCCAAAACCTGACTCCACACGAGGTCAAGACCATTGTGACACGTGCTGGCGAGAATGTAAAGATTGTGTTCACTGGCGACGTTCAGCAAATCGACTCGCCATACCTCGACTCATCGTCAAACGGATTGAGTTACCTTACTGACAAGATGAAAGGCCAAAACCTGTTCGCTCATATGAATCTTGTCAAAGGCGAACGAAGCGCACTTGCCGAATTGGCTAGCGATTTGTTGTAACAAGCAAGAAACATACAAGACAAAAAACGATGCAGACTGCATCGTTTTTTTTTGTCACTAACACAATGGAACAAACATTAGTATATATATATATTTGTCTATTTAACATAGAAAAACAAAAAAAATGAAAAAGACTTTTTCCGCATTATTCCTTATCCTAACATCGATAACGTCTTATTCGCAAGTAGAACTCAATATTGATGCTATTTCAGAAAAAGGTTCCATTGCCGCAGGCAGCATTTCAAAAGGTCCAATCCACATTTCAAAAGTAAGCTACGTTCCCAACACGAACCAAAAGCACAAATCTCCATTCACAAGTGAATCATCATACTATATATATGGTGAACAAAATGGGAAGAAAGTAGAATTAGACTGCAAAATGCTGCCAAACGATATCAAATTACTACCGACCACAAACTCGCTTGAAGAATATTGGCAAATACAAAACATAATGTCACTTCCTCGACTGTCAAGATTTTACAACATTTATGAAGCGAGAAGTGATATGGAATACGATGCCTATAACTACAATTCGAAACTCGAAGATTACGGATTACTTCTTGATGACCCGTATTTGGAATCGTACGTGTACGGATTAGTTTCAAAAATATCGCCCAAGCAACGTCCCGACGGGTTCCCCTATGGCATTAAAGTTGTCTTTATTAAGGACGAGACAACAAACATAAGCATAACAAACAACGGCATTCTTTCAATAAATGTTGGAATGTTAGCCGCTATGCACACTGAAGACGAACTTATTGCCGCCATATCACACGAAATGGCGCATTTCGTGTCAAATCATTCTCTCATCAATATCCAGAAAAGCGAATTAAGAAAAAGCAGAGCAGAATTTTGGGCGGGATTCGCCACAATTATGGCAGCGGCAACCGAAACATACGCAGCAAGCCAAGGGGTTAACACGTACGGTTCGTTAACTTTAAATACCGCCATAATATCGACTGCAATTACGTCTGACATTATTGAACGAATTGGAATCAATTATGACAAAGAGCAAGAGAAAGAAGCCGACTTATCTGCAATATACGCATTAAAACTTCTCAACTATGACACAAACGCACTTGCTACATTATTAAGCAACATAGAAAAACAAAAGACAGAAGAGTTCAACTGGTCGGAATCTGCATACATTTCAAAAAGCCATACTACCTTATCAGAAAGAATTGAATACTGCGGGACACCATATAAAAGAACAGACAAAAACTTTGAAATAAAAGTATCATCCGCAATAACAAGCACAGCGACATTGAAATACTTAAACGGAAGATTCTCTCAAGCCTTAAAATACGTATCGCTTAACATCAGCAACGGCGTAGGCTCTGCTGACGACTACAATCTTAAAGCACAATGCCTTATCAAGCTTTACGACGATGAAAAAAACAACAAAGAAGCGTATGATGCTATTTTAAAAGCCAATGAACTAAACCCCAATATTGATAACAGAAAAACAGAAATCATCCTGCTATTAAGAATGAACAAAGTGCAAAATACCATTGAAACCCTAAACGGCTACATAAACGACCTGAATTCTGCAATCAAATCAGAATTTTGTGATTCAAATAGATACACATATCTAATCAATGAATATGAATGGGCTCAAAAGACTTTAATGATTGCAAGCCAAATAAAATAATCCGAACTTGCTATTTATAGCAACAACAAAAAAAGCCCGTCAGAATCTGACAGGCTTTTTGTTTTTGTTAGTCGGGGTAGCAGGATTCGAACCTGCGACCTCCTGCTCCCAAAGCAGGCGCTCTAGCCAAGCTGAGCCACACCCCGGTTAAACGCATTTTCACACGCAAGAGAGATTATATTATATGACCATCGTAATGTCAACCAATTTAGTAACTTTTTTTATGGTTTTTTGT
>CALABN010000163.1 GCA_937885735.1 uncultured Bacteroidota bacterium
CAAGTTCAATAATGTGCTGAGTTACTTTGCGCATTGCCTCGTCGTCAAGTTCGATGCCCATTTCTTCCAAATTCTTTTTAATGTTGGCCTTGCCCGATGTTTTTCCAAGCGCATAGGTGCGGTGGCGGCCAAAGCGCTCGGGCAACAAGTTGTTGCAATAAAGGTTCTTCTTATTGTCACCATCGGCATGAATACCAGCAGTTTGGGTAAACACATTTTCGCCAATCAGTGGTTTGTTGGCAGGAATGCGCACTCCCGAAAACATTTCAACCATTCGGCTCACCTTGTACAATTTGCCTTCGTCGGCATTCACTTCGTAGCCGAAATGGTCTTTGACAATGGCTATTATGCTCGATATTGTGACATTTCCTGCACGTTCGCCCAAGCCGTTGATTGTTCCGTGGAACGAACTTATGCCCGCCTTTATTGCCGAATAGACATTGGCTGTAGCCAAATCGTAGTCGTTATGCGGATGGAAGTCGAACTTCAGGTCTGGATAGCGGTTGCGCATTGCCGACAGGTACTCGAAGGTGTCGTCTGGATTCAGTATGCCGAGCGTGTCAGGCAACATAAAGCGCTTGATTCCACTGTCTTTCAGCGAGTCGAGCATAAAATAGACATAGTCGGGCGATGTGCGCATTCCGCCTGACCAATCTTCAAGATAAATGTTCACGCTGATGCCACGTTCGGTAGCAAGAGCAATTGAATGCTTGATGTCGGCCAAGTGCTGTTCGGGCGTCTTGCGCAATTGGCATTGGCAATGCTTGAGCGAGCCTTTGCTCAGCAGGTTGATCACCTTGCAACCTGCCTTCTGTAGCCAATTGAGCGATGTCTCGCCATCGACAAAGCCAAGCACCTCAATTCGGTCGATATAGCCGTGTGAGTTTGCCCAATCGCAGATTTTCTTCACTGCCTGGAATTCGCCTTCCGACACACGGGCCGAAGCCACTTCAAGCCTGTCAACCTTCAAGTCTTCAAGCAACAGTTTTGCAAGGCTCAACTTTTCATCATCGGTGAATGCCACTCCTGACATTTGCTCACCATCGCGAAGCGTAGTATCAAGTATTTCTATTTTCATTATTTAGCAGTGGCACAATATATTTGCGCCTTTTTTATTTAAACTGCAAATGTAGAAAGGTATTGCAAATTTATCAATAGGAAATAAAGGCTTTATTATGATGGGCTATCTAGCAACGGCATTGCCGCTGGCAATCGCTGGCGACAAACAAGTATTATGAAATAATAATTGATTTACAAAAACTTACCTTATCAACACTGATAACGTCTGTTGATTTGATTGTACAGATTGGCAGAAGTTCGTTTTCACAATTCCTCGACATATTTTTCAATCTGCCTCTTCAATACAGGAATATCTTCCGTCACAACCGACCATAGCACGTCAAAATCGACAGCAAAATAGTCGTGTACCAATATGTGACGCATCTTTTCAATCTGACTCCATGGCGTAGATTGGCGACTTTCCTTAAAATCTTTTGTCAAGTTATATACCGCCTCTCCTATTATCTGTATATTATATGCCGTGGCATGAATGCGCATTTTATCAGTCGCCATTTGCTCCATACCAATGTCATACGTATATTGCTCCACGCTATCTATAGCCGACAGAATGTGTTGCAGACGGCCTTTATCCTTAATGCTCTCTCTCATAAATAAGAATACGGTCTTTCATGGCGCTTTTTTCCGCGAACTGCAACAAATGGCCTTCCCTTACCATATCGACAGGACGGTTAAGTCTTTTTTCCAAATCAACCATCATGCCATAAAATGACAGCCCCATTTTAATGCCTGGTGAAAGTGCCACCATTATGTCTACGTCACTGGCATCATGCTCCTCATTTCGGGCAAAAGAGCCAAACACCCAAGCCTTGTCAACTGGCTTCGTCTTTAAATACTCTACAATGGTATTTGTAACGTCGGCATTCATTTTTTATTTATTTATACAACACAAAGTTATGCTTTTATTTCGCAAAAATCAACACGAAATGTGAAATGCAGTACACACAAAAAAAGCCCCGCAAACTGCGAGGCCTTGTCAATATAAATCATTATCCGTGAATCTCGTTTATATCGTAGGGTGTCTCCTGATATACGAAATAGTTAAGCCAATTGGATATCAGCAA
>CALABN010000164.1 GCA_937885735.1 uncultured Bacteroidota bacterium
TTTGGGACAATATCCTAAATCCTAAATAAACATTACCTTTGTGCACTTTTTGTAAGAATAGTATGGTAAAGAGTGATGTTATTGAAAATGAAGAATATATACGTGTGTATGGGGCGCGTGTGCACAATCTGAAAAACATAGACGTAACCATTCCGCGCAACAAACTCACCGTCATAACGGGGCTGAGCGGAAGCGGTAAGTCTTCATTGGCATTCGATACCATCTACGCTGAAGGGCAACGGCGCTACATCGAGACATTCTCCGCCTACGCACGTCAGTTTCTTGGCGGGTTGGACCGTCCTGACGTCGACAAGATAACAGGCTTGAGCCCTGTCATTTCCATTGAGCAGAAGACTACAAACAAGAACCCCCGTTCCACTGTCGGCACAACCACCGAAGTGTACGACTTCCTGCGTCTGCTTTTCGCACGTGCGGGCGAGGCATATTCTTACAATACGGGCAAAAAAATGGTGAAGTACACTGATGAGCAAATCATTGATTTGATTGTCAGTAAGATGTCTAATCAGAAGATATTCCTAATGGCACCTTTAGTCAAAGGGCGCAAGGGCCATTACAAGGAACTTTTTGAGCAGTTGTTGCGCAAAGGTTATCTGTACGCGCGTGTCAACGGAAAGGTCGTCGACATAACTTACGGAATGCGTCTCGACCGTTACAAAACTCACAACATCGATGTCGTAATCGACAAGTTGAAAGTTGAGGAAAAAGACCGTAAACGTCTAACCGAATCGCTCAATGTGGCTATGAAGGAGGGACAGGGAGTCATTGTGGTGCTAAATGCCGACACCAACGAGGAACATTGCTACAGCCGTCATCTTATGTGTCCCGAAACGGGCCTGTCATACAGCGAGCCAGCACCGCATACATTCTCGTTCAACTCGCCTGTTGGCGCCTGCCCAACCTGCAAAGGCTTGGGTGTTGTCAACAAGATTGATATTGACAAGGTCATTCCTGACCGCTCGTTGAGCATCAAGAATGGAGGCATAGTGCCACTTGGAAAATATCGGAATACTTTGATATTTTGGCAGTTGGAAACAATCGCCGATAAATACAAGTTTAAACTCGACACGCCTATAAAGGATATTCCTGAAGATGCTCTCGACGTCATTCTCAACGGTTCCGACGAGCCGTTCAAATTGTTGAATGCGCCATTAGGCAACTCTTCAAACTATTTTTTGAGTTTCCCAGGAATAATCTCGCAGTTGCAGGACATCACCACGGAAGAAGTTACGGAAGACAATAAGCAGAATCCTACCCAAATGTATGTCAAACAGGACGTTTGCCCTGATTGCCACGGCTACAGGCTTAACAAGGAGGCTCTGCATTTCAAGATTGACGGGAAGAACATCGCCGAACTGTCCAATATGGACATAAAGTCGCTCTGCGCTTGGCTTGAAGGTCTTGAAGACCGAATGTCGGACCGTCAGCGTCAGATATCGGTCGAGATATTGAAGGAGATACGTAGCAGGTTAGGCTTCTTGATGAAAGTGGGGCTTGAATACCTGTCGCTCAACCGCAGTTCGCGAAGCCTGTCGGGAGGTGAGAACCAGCGCATCAGGCTTGCCACACAGATTGGCTCGCAACTTGTCAACGTGCTCTACATACTCGACGAGCCTTCAATAGGCCTGCATCAGCGCGATAACCGCAAACTCATCGAGTCGTTGAAGGAACTGCGCGACATAGGCAACTCCGTCATAGTTGTCGAGCACGACAAGGATATGATGCTCGCTTCGGATTATGTGCTCGACATCGGCCCGTTTGCAGGCCGTCGGGGTGGCGAGGTGGTAGGCGAGGGCGCGCCTTGGCAGATTCTCAAGTCCGATTCGCTGACGGCGCAATATCTTAACGGAACCCGTCAGATTGTGATCCCCCAGAAACGCCGTAAGGGCAACGGATTGTCGCTTGTCCTGCGAAATGCGACAGGGCACAACCTTAAGAATGTCACACTCACTTTGCCGTTGGGCAAGTTCATCTGCATAACGGGTGTTTCGGGTAGTGGAAAATCGTCGTTGATTAACGAGACGTTGCATCCTATCCTTAATCACCATTTTTATCGCTCGGTTCAGGAACCGTTGCCGTTCGACTCAATCGAGGGCATTGGCAATATCGACAAGGTGATTGAGGTGAATCAGGAACCGCTTGGACGTACACCACGCTCCAATCCAGCAACTTACACAGGCGTTTTCTCCGACATACGCTCGCTTTTCGAGAAATTGCCCGAAGCGCAAATCCGCGGTTACAAGGCAGGTCGCTTCTCGTTCAACGTCAAGGGCGGGCGGTGCGAGACTTGCAAGGGCGCAGGCGTGCAAACTATCGAGATGAATTTTATGCCCGATGTCTTGGTGCCTTGTTGCGAGTGCAACGGCCATCGTTACAACCGTGAGACTCTTGAAGTCCGTTACAAGGGAAAGTCCATTTCCGACATTCTCGATATGACGATAAATCAGGCTGTCGAATTCTTTGACAATCAGCCAAAAATACTTCAGAAGATAAAGGCGTTGCAAATGGTCGGACTTGGCTATGTAAAACTTGGCCAGCCATCAACAACACTGAGCGGAGGCGAGGCGCAACGTGCCAAGTTGGCTTCGGAATTGGCAAAGAAGGATACGGGCAAGACTCTATACATTCTTGACGAACCGACAACGGGCCTGCATTTCGAGGATATAAAAGTGCTTCTTGATGTTTTGCAAAAACTTGTGGATAAA
>CALABN010000165.1 GCA_937885735.1 uncultured Bacteroidota bacterium
CGTGCTTTATTTCGGCATACTGAAATTATACACAATAAGACAAATAAAAAAAAGGGGCAAACGCCCCTTTTTTTATATTCTTTCCTTGACTTTGGCCTTCTTGCCGATGCTGAATTGCGGCTTAAGGCTGAAATGCGCAAGGTAAGGAATGAAGATTCTTATTGTATCGCGTTTGATATCAGCATTATAATCGTCCAACAGCCATTCGGCGTTGTCTTGTTTCAGCAATCCGAACGACAGCAGTTCGTTCTCGGGAATAATCTTCTTGTTGAATTCTGCAACTGTGTTGTTGCCTGTGTTTTGCGAGACTGACGTTCCGCAAGATGCCATCACAAGCGCAAATGTTAGCGCATAAACTGCAAGTTTCATAATTCTTTTTTTTAGTTTATAAATCAAAAACGGGCCGAAAATCTGCAAAATAAAATTCATTTAATCGTCAAGTTAGATGATTGGCAATTCTTTAACGCCGATGTTTCCATCTGAATGGAAGAAACGCCCAACAGGCGTTTTTTGCGTATGAACTGTTGTTTTTTGCTGAAATGTTGCATATCCGACTCATTTATTACGTCTTCTATTTTGCTTATAATAAGGCCTTTTGCGTTGATTTGCATCTATTTGCTTTCTCTTAAGATTTTCCTTAATCCAGACAATTCGCTTGAAAGTGAACTCCTTGATGCTCTCCATTTTGTTTTCATAGTCGCTTTTTGCCGATTCCAGGACTGTCCCGTTGCGGTATGATGCAAGTTTATTTCTGTAAATCAAGTCGTTGGCAAACGCAGACAGATACAATTTCTCGGTGTTGTTGTCGATGTAATTGCTGATAGCCACCGAATCGTCGAGCATTCTGTTGAGTTTCTGTACAACGATGCTGACAAAATCGGGGTCTTTAAGCAAATATGTGTACCATACGTTATCAACTATGTTGAACCCTCTGAAATCATCTGACTTGTGCGTGGCGTTCAACGGGTTTTCGCTGGTTTTGTCGCCAAAAGTGCGGTCAAAGTCCCATATAGGCCCCATTTTGATTTTACCTTCATTGTCAATGTGGAAGTAACAACTTGTAATAAAATTGGCGTCAACATCCTTGCTGAGTTCCTTAACAAGATACCAGTCGGCAAAACTCTCAATATCAATATAATCTTTGTACTTTGACGAGTTTTTGGCATTCGGCTTTGCTAATTCCGATTCAAACCGATTTACAATGCTCGTCACATACTTAATATCGTCTTTGGTTTGAATGTCGCCGTTTTTGCGGTCGATGTCGGCAATGTTCATCTTGCAATCGAGCATTGACACTACATCGCACTTCTTGAGCATTTGCTTTTGCTCTATTTCAATCAGATATTTGCCTTGAACTCTGTTTTTTGCAATTCTGACTTGCTCACATAAAAAGTAATTGCCCAAATGCCTGCCGTTCATCACCAATTCAACACTTTGGCCGTGAGGCGTCCATTCAAGGTTCGTGTATTGGCGACCAAGGTACAGGGCAAAATCGTTTTTGAACAATGTCTCGTCGTAATAATTGGCCAGCAGGCACCAATGCTTGTTTTCTGGCATACCTAGAATCTTGCTTGGCACATTTAATTTTAGCGAATAAGGCTGTTTGGTTCTTGTGTTCCACGTTGAATTCCCGCGTCCCCTAACCTGCGCCATATGCGAGCCAGCATCGTAATCGACAGTGCCGTCTGGCAAGTAAATAGTCATTCGGGTACTGTCGAGCCACTTGCTCTTGCTCTTTATCGGCTGAGCGTTTTTAGTGTTGATGCATATTATCGGCAAGCCACTGTTGTAAACAATCACAGTATAGATGCGCGCATTGCCTTTGGCAATGACGGCAATCTGTACTGGACGGCTGAAATCCACTTCGCTTATGCCTGAAATCAGTTGCGAGCCATCGGCATAAACTTTGGCTTTCTTGCCGACGCTGAATTGCGGTTTAAGGCTGAAATGCGAAAGGTAAGGAATGAATATGCTGATAGTGTCGCTGTTGATTTCGGCATTGTAATCAGCCAACAGCCAGTCGGCGTTGTCCTTCATAAGCAATTCAAACGACAGTAGCGTGTTCTTGCTAGTAGGCTTGACATTGTAGTCGAGATGCTCCGACCGCAAGCCAGAACATTCAAAACTGGCGCAAGTGCATTTGCAGACAAGCGTCAAGATAGTAAATATGGCTATAAAAGCATTTGTTCTCATAAAAGCAGTTTGATGTGCTTCATATTTTTTCGCAAATGAATTTGAAAAAACATTCAGCGTTTCGTTATTTTCCGCATTTGAAGTGTATTTATTGAAATGCTGATGGCAGGCAAAATTGCGTGCACTTACTCAGGATTTTCAAAAAAAATGCACCCCGCAGAATGTAGATGTCAATCTATATAATTAATTGTCAATATTTTGTATTTTTATTTCCTTTGTTATGATTTGGACGAGCAGATTTCTTCCACCTGTTGCCGTCGTTTGCCGAACCTTTTTTCCTGTCGGCGATGTTGCCCTGTTGCACCGATTTTGAAACCGTTTTAGGCGTGTACGGCCTTCCGCCAGCGTTGCCGTCCGACAGGCCCATCGACCGCAACTCGCGCTCAATTTCAAACTTGTATTCAGGCTTGTACCAAAAGAAGAATTTGCGCTGTTCAAGTTTTTCGTCCTTTGTCTTGGCCGTATAAACCTTCTCCATAGTATACGGATTGATGCCTGTATAATAGATGGTTGTTGACAGAGTCATTGGCGTTGGCGTGAAATCCTGGACCTGTTCAAGTTTGAAGTCAAGTTTCTTTGTTTCGAGCATAAGTTGTGCCATATCGCGCTTTGTGCTTGCTGGATGGCTTGATATGAAATATGGAATCAGTTGCTGGTTAAGGCCTGCATCTTCATTCACTTTCAGGAAAATCTGATTGAACTGCCTGAAAAGTTTGAACGGAGGTTTCCGCATCATATTCAGCACAGCGTCTGAAGTGTGCTCTGGCGCCACCTTCAGCCTTCCCGACACGTGGCTGCGAATCAGTTGCCTGATATACTCCATTTTGTCGGGCGTAGGCTTATCGTAGTTCAGCAACAGGTCGTAACGGATACCGCTGCCCACAAACGCCTTTTTTATGGCAGGATTTTCCGAAACCTTCCTGTAAAGTTCAGTTAATGGCGAATGATTGGTATTCAGATTTTTGCAGATATTCGGGAAGATGCACGACGGCCGTTTGCACTTTTGGCACAATTCGGTGTTCAAGCCGTGCAGATTGTACATATTTGCCGAAGGCCCGCCCAAATCGGACAAATATCCCTTGAAATCAGGCATTTTAGTAACCTTGTCAATCTCTTTCAATATTGATTCTTCCGACCTGCTGACCACAAATTTGCCCTGATGAGCCGAAATGGTGCAAAACGAGCATCCGCCAAAACAGCCACGGTGCAGGTTCACCGAGTGGCGAATCATTTCGTAGGCAGGAATCGCCTTGCCCTTGTATCGCGGATGGGGCAACCTGGTGTATGGCAAATCGAATGACGCGTCAACCTCCGATTGCGTCCACGGCTCATATTGTGGATTCACAATCAGCAATTTATCGCCCATTCGTTGAAGTATTCGGCGTGCGTGCCATTTGTTCGATTCTTCCTCTATAGTCTTGAAATCCAAAGCGTAAGCCACCTTGTCCTTCTGGCTTTTCTCAAACGACGACAGCATTATGTCATCATCTTTCCTTATTGTCGCCTCAAGGCTTGCAGGTCGCAAAAATGCGGTTTGCGGTATGTCCGTCATCGATTCAGCGCTGTCGCCATTTGCAAACCTGCGGGCAATCTCCACAAGAGATTTTTCGCCCATCCCGTAACTCAGGATGTCGGCCTTGGCATCAACCAAAATGCCTGGCTTGAGCGTATCCGACCAATAATCGTAGTGCACAAAACGGCGCAACGAAGCCTCTATTCCGCCAAGCACAATCGGGACATCGGGATAAAGTTGCTTCAGGATGTTGCAATACACAACCGATGCGTAGTCAGGGCGCTGGCCTGCTATTCCGCCTGCAGTGTAAGCATCGTCGGAACGACGGCGCTTGTTGGCCGTGTAATGATTCACCATAGAATCCATACTGCCCGCCGTAACGCCAAAGAACAAGCGCGGGCGCCCCAACTTCTTGAAATCGCGCAAGTCGTCGCGCCAATTGGGCTGAGGCACAATGGCCACCTTCAGCCCTTGCGTTTCAAGCACGCGCCCAATCACCGATGCGCCAAACGACGGGTGGTCAATGTAGGCGTCGCCATTGAACAGTATCACGTCGGCCTGTTCCCATCCGCGCAGTTCCATCTCCTTTGCCGATGTGGGTAACCAATCGGTCAGCCTGTAATTTGCGTATATATTGCTATCGCTATTTCTATTTTCCATAATATCAATTTTTTAATGCCGTGATTGGCGCAACCATCACACCGTCGGGGCGCATATACGATGCGTTTGCCAAACCGCAAATCACGCACAACGCCTTTGGAGGTCTTCCGTGAGGGTCCTTCTCAATCTTGCTTTTAATCTTCAGAAGACTTGACGCGCCCGCATCAATCTGATTTGCACCAAGTTTTATTTCAAAAGCACACCAATCGCCATTTGGCATTTCTATCACAGCATCTATTTCGTCACCATCATAATCCTGATAATGAAATACTTGACCATCAAATGTCTGCGAATATATTATCAAGTCTCTTACGCAAAGCGATTCAAACATAAAGCCGAGAGTGTTCAAGTCGTTAAACAGCATTTTTGGCGTTATTTTCAGCAACGCGCACGCGAGTGACGGGTCGACAAACCTGCGTTTCTCCATTTGCTTCAACCTCAACGACGAACGCAAGTTTCCGCTGAATGGTCGCAGATTGTCAAGCAGAAACAGCCTGTTGAGAACGTCAAGGTAACTGGCAATGGTGTTCATATCAATATCTTCGTCATCAATGGCTTTTATGTCGTTTTTTATCGTCTTGTTCGATACTGTCGTGCTCTCGTTTCGGGCCAATGAACGCAACAAAAGGCTGATTTTTGTCGTGTCGCGACGCACACCGTCAATCTGATAGACATCGTCTTCAATCACGGCCTTCAGATATTGGCGTGGCAGTTGCATTGCACGCTCTATGCTCAAATTGAGACTGGCTGGCCAACCACCTCGGACTATCAAGTTTATGATGTCTTGCAAACGGACGTCACCAATCATCATTGGCTGAATGTCGCTGTTGCAAATGGCCTCCAACGAAACCTTTCCGCTTGAGTCGCCCGATTCGAAAAGCGACATCGGCCTCATCCTCACACGCGCGATACGGCCTGCGCCACTGTGCATTATGCCCTTGTGGTTGGGTGTGGCAGAGCCTGTAAGTATGAAACGGCCCTTTCTGGGCGACTCGTCAACACGGTAACGTACTGCATCCCAAATGGGAGGAACAACCTGCCACTCGTCAACAAGCCTAGGCTCGGCGCCGTCAAGCACAAGCGCTGGATTCATTTCCGCCATTCTTCGGTTCTGGAAATTGTCGTTTGGATTGGCAAGCGAAATCACACTCGAACTATGATATGCCGATGTCCACGATTTTCCGCACCACTTTGGACCTTCAATGCAAAGCGCACCGAATGTCTCAAGCATTTCATCAATATGCTTGTCAATGAATCTCGGTTTGTAATCGTTGTTTTCCATATCCAATTTTTATGCAAAAATACATATTATTATCAATTATTCAAGCCGACATTATTTAATATGAATTATCAAATGTTATGGTGCATTTTATAAATATGTTATTTACTTATATTGCTATACTTTACAAATTTTCATTCAGTCATTTTTTTTATTTCCATTCAGTCATTTTTTTCATTTCCATTCAGTCGTTTTTCCTATTTTCATTCAGTCGTTTTTCCTATTTCCATTCAGTCATTTTTTCCATTTCCATTCAGTCGTTTTTTTTATTTATCGACTATGCAACAGATTTATTATTTTGCACAAATAATATCATTCTTATGAAGAAGATTCTCGCTACACTATTTTGCTTGGCTACAATACTTTCGACAAATGCGAACGAAGGTATGTGGTTGCCATTTCTGCTTGAGAACAACATTGGCGAAATGTCTGAAATGGGGTTGCACCTTACAGCAGACGACATCTACAGCATCAATCAGGAATGTCTGAACAACGCAGTGGTCGGATTTATCGACCTCGGTTCGCCATTTAGCCACTTTTGTACGGGCTCGGTGATTTCGGCGCAAGGGCTGGTTATAACTAACCACCACTGCGGACTAAGTGTGGTTCAGCAACATAGCACACTTCAGCACGACTACATAACTAATGGCTTTTGGGCAACGCAACAATCCGACGAACTTGGCGGCAACGACATTGGCGTGTGCTTCTTGCGCCGTATGGAAGATGTCACCGACAAGGTTCTTGAAGGTATTAGCGACACGCTGACGCAAATGCGTCGCAGACAACTGATAGAAAGCAATATATCGAAAATTGAATCATCGGCAACCGAAGGCACAAACCTAAAAGCAAAGGTTGATGCCTTTTACTGCGATAATGAATATTATCTTTCAGTATATGAAATATTTGAAGATGTACGACTGGTTGGAACGCCACCAATCAGCGTAGGGAAGTTCGGTGGCGACACCGACAATTGGGTTTGGCCCCGCCACACAGGCGATTTCACGCTTTCCCGCATTTACGCCGACAGTGCAAACCAACCTGCCAAATATTCAGAGTCGAATGTGCCGTATAAGGCATCTTCATTCTTGAAAATCAATGCTAAGCAGAAAACGGAAGGCGATTTCGCGATGCTTATGGGCTATCCTGGAACAACACGCGAGTATCTGCCGTCGTTTGCCGTAGATGCCACACAAAATATCTTCAACCCGATAGTGATAAACAACCGCGGGGAATCAATCAGCATCATCAAAGAGAAAATGCGTAACAGTCAGGATGTTATGATAAAATACACAAGCAAGGTGGCAAGCCTGTCAAACACGTGGAAGAAGATGCAAGGCGAATGTCTTGGGTTACGCAACAAGCACGTGGTGGAGCAGAAAAAACTGCAGGAACATAAAATGCAACTTTGGATTGACGGCAACGACAGCCTACGGTCGATTTACGGCGACCTGCTGGCTCGCTACGAATCAGAATACAATACTTATGTAAAAGTCGAAAAATCAAGACTATACATTGCAGAAACTCTTTTAAAGTCGGAAATAATAGATATGGCGCGCGACATTCTTATAACATTGAACGGGAATGACAGCGACAGCATCAAAATTGCAGATATACTTGATTATCTGGAAGTTTTCTTTGACGATTATGATATTGAAACCGACAAGACTGTAACCGAAATGCTTATATCACAATATCTTATAAGCGCCGACAACAAGCATATTCCAAACTCGCTCAAAGGCAAGGAAGCAAAAACCGCCAATTTCGCAGACGACATTTACAGCCATTCATTCTTGACAAACAAAGATTTGGCAATCAAGTTTTTCAAGACATATTCCAACAAAAGCAGGAAAAAACTGGACAACGACCCTTTGTTTAAACTTGCAACCGAAACATCTGCCATTTATAAAGACATCGCGAAGTCGAAGGAAAGCATAAGCAACTATATCAGCGAATTGCAACGCAAGTTTATGCAAATGCAACGCCTTTATCTTACCGACAAGAACTTCTTCCCCGACGCAAACTCGACACTGCGCATCGCCTATGGGCAAATAAAAGGATTCAAGCCTAACGATGCCGTTTATTATGAACCATTTACAAACACTGACGGCATCTTGCAGAAATGCGATATGGACATTTACGACTATGAAGCGCCCGAACAACTGAAGCAAATATACAAAGAGCACGATTTCGGCGATTACTGCAACGCCGACAGCACAATGCCCGTATGTTTCCTGACCACCTGCCACACAACAGGAGGCAACTCTGGCAGTCCGATTTTAGATGCAGACGGCTATCTCATCGGCCTGAATTTCGACCGTGTTTGGGAAGGCACAATGAGCGACTTGCAGTTCAATGCCGACATTTGCCGTAACATCGGACTCGACATCAGATTCGCCCTTTTCTTCATCCAGAAATATGCCAAGGCACAACATATAATCGACGAGATGGTAATTATTGAATAGTTTGATATTCAATATTTTATTATTCATTCATCTAAAAAACGGCAAGTAGCAACAAAAAAATGCGCCGAATATGAAAAACGAAAAAAACTTTCATTTACTTTGGTGCAATAAATTCATATTTATCGATTGGAATAAATGAACCCTATTTTGAAAAAATTACGACTTACTAGTGGTAAAGCCGTATTGATTCTGAATTCCCCCGACAATTTTCTTCAACTACTAAAAGACAACGGCATAGAGGCGCACGTTGAAGTTGAAGACTATTACGACTACGTTCAGTTCTTTGCCGAATCGCTTGACGAGGCAGAGGAACTCATCAGCGAGGCAATGAACGCTGTTGAGACTGACGGCGATGTCTGGTTCTGCTACCCTAAATCGAGTGCCGAACTTAACGACAAGTCAGTGTTCAAGATGCTTTCGGAATACGATTTGTCTGGCGTCGCAAAAGTTCCACTCAACGACGAGTGGGTTGCCTTGCGCATAAGCAACAGCGAAGAAGACACCAACGATGACTTCGAGCAGGAAAAAGGCGGAAAGTTTAGAGGCGGATACGACGAATAAGTCTATCCAGACAAAAAAGACAAAGGCCCGAAATTGCTTTCGAGCCTTTTTTTTGTCTGTCAATCAAATCACTGTTCATTTGCATTGGTGGCGTACAATTCCAGAATCTTCAAAATAGTTTCCGAAGACTTTTCCATACTGTCAATTGGGACAAACTCGTAACGGCTGTGGAAATTGTGACCGCCAGCAAAAATGTTTGGCGTCGGCATTCCCATAAACGACAGTCGCGCACCGTCCGTGCCACCACGGATAGGCTGAACCTTGGGCTTGATGCCTATTTTCTGCATAGCCTTTATGGCCGTGTTGACAATGTGCATATGAGGCTCAATCATCTCGCGCATATTGCGGTACTGGTCTTGCATTTCAACCTTGATATAGTCACCGCCATATTCCTTGCAAAGCGAATTGGCAGTGCTCAACAGCCATTTTTTCTTTAGTTCGAAAAGGCTCGAATCGTGGTCACGGATAAGCACCTCGGCCTGTGCCTTTTCAACGTGGCCCTCAACCTTGAAGAAATGAAAAAATCCCTGATAACCGTCAGTGTATCTTGGCGTTGCCTCAATTGGAACAGAGCCAATTATCCGGCTTATCAGCAACGTGGCATTCACCATTTTGTTCTTCGCGCTACCTGGGTGAACGCCCTTGCCCATTACCGTAATCTTTGCATACGATGCGTTGAAGTTCTCGTACTCAATCTCGCCGATTCCGCCACCGTCGATAGTGTAGGCAAAATCAGCGCCGAATTTCTTCACGTCGAACAGGTCGGCACCACGGCCAATCTCTTCGTCAGGCGTAAACGCAATCTTAATGGCACCGTGCTTGAAATCAGGGTTAGACTGTACATATTCAACCATTTGCATAATTGATGCAATGCCCGCCTTGTCGTCGGCCCCCAACAATGTCGTGCCGTCAGATGTAATAATGTCCTGGCCAACGTATTGCTTGAGTTCAGGAAATTCCGAAGGCGACAACACTATGTTCCTTTCGGCGTTGAGCACAATGTCGCCACCGTCGTAGGCCTGGACAATGTTCGGCCTCACGTTTTCCGAAGGTGCATCAGGACTCACGTCAATATGTGCAATAAAGCCAATTGTCGGCACCTCATACGACACGTTCGACGGAATAGTGGCGAACAAGTAACCGTTGCCGTCAATGTCGACTTTGGTCAATCCCATATCCGACAGTTCGTCGGCAAGCGACTTTATCAAGATAAACTGCTTGGCCGTGCTCGGACAAGTAGTCGATTTTTCATCCGACTGTGTGTCAATTCTGGCATAACGGATAAATCGTTCTGCTATCTTTTTCATCAAAACTGTAATTTATACTTATTCAATTCCTTATCCAATTCTTTCTCGCGTCCGCAAACCAGTCTGTCAAGCAGGTCGTGGAATCCAGCGCCGTGATTCTTGTGAACAGTATGGCACAGTTCGTGCAAAATCACAAAATCCGACAGGTGTTCTGGCAGGCGCATCAAGTGAATGTTCAGGTTTATGTTGTCTTGTGCCGAACAACTGCCCCAACGCGTGTGCACATTCTTGACCGACACGTGTCTGTACTTGAACCCGCATTCTTCAGCAAGTTTTTTCACCCTTTCGGGAAGATAGGCAACCGCTTGCGAACGAAGCATCTCGGTCAAAAACAGCCTTATCTGGCGTTGCACCCTCGCATCCTGAAAATCAGTCGACATAGGAAACCGCAGTTCAAAACCGTCATCTACCTTTATCGCCTGAACGCATCGCGTCTCGCACAATCTGAACCGCACGGTAGCCATTCTCGACTTGAACTCGTGCTGTTCGTCAAATGCCATTTGTTGCGCTATTTTCTCGAGTTGTGGCAAATGCTCGATTATCCATTGCCTCTTTTCAACGGCAAACGAATAGCCCATTTCAAAAGACATAAGTCTGGGTATCACCACCTTGGGCGGTTGTCCTGGCTTGAGCCTTAATGTAAGTTTCCTCGCTTGGGAATGCTTTACGACGAGTATCTCGCCTATGCCTTCAAGAGTGTACGACTTGCTGTTCATACATAAAAAAAGGGTAAGCAACTTATATCGCACCGCTACAACCGCCTACCCTTGCTTCCTTCCGGACCTGGGGGAGTTCAGCAGGAGCTGGTCGTATAAGACTTACCCGACCGCAAAAGTAGCAATAATTTGGTTTCAAGCAACTCTAACTACAAAATCATCTTTTATGTTCGGAATGCAGATTATTATCACAAAAAAATGCTTTTCCATTTTTTTTGTCAACCAAAAACAACAATTAAAGCCTATCTTCGTTATTTGTAAAAAATTTCTTGATATGCAGAAAGAGACCTCAATTCTATGGGTCGACGATGAAATCGACCTTCTTAAGCCTCATATAATATTCTTGGAATCAAAAGGATACAAAATCGACACCGTAAACAACGGGAATGATGCCATTGATATGGTTTCCGAAAACACGTACGATTTGGTCTTCCTCGACGAGAATATGCCTGGCTTGAGCGGTCTTGAGACATTAAGTCGCATAAAGAAAATCCGCAACAGCCTGCCTATCATAATGATAACAAAGAGCGAAGAGGAATTCATTATGGACGAGGCCATTGGCTCTCAAATTGCCGACTATTTGATTAAGCCTGTCAATCCAATGCAGATTCTAATGGCTATCAAGAAGATAACAGACCAAAAACGGCTTGTGACAGAAAAAACCACAATGAACTACCAGTCGCAATTCAACGACCTGGGTGTGGAGATAAACAACGCGACAACCGCCGAAGACTGGAAAAACATTCACCGAAAGCTTGCATTTTGGGAACTCGAACTGCAAAAAAACGGCAGTGCTGGAATGGAGCAGATTCTGAAAATGCAGAAAAACGAAGCCAACAAACGGTTTGTAAAATATATTATCGCCAATTATGAGAGTTGGTTCTCTAATCCGAACGCTGACACGCCAATCTTGTCGCCAAACGTATTCAAGAACAAGATTTTCCCTGCGCTCAACAATGGCGAGCAGGTTGTGGTTCTGCTAATCGACAATCTTCGGTTCGACCAATGGAAATGCATCGAACCACTCATTGAGAATATATATAATATTGAAAACGAAGATATTTCATTCAGCATTCTGCCAACAGCCACACAATTTGCCCGCAACGCAATGTTTGCAGGGCTGATGCCTTCCGAAATCGAGAAACTGCATCCCGACCTTTGGGTAAACGAAGACGAAGAAGAAAGAAAGAATGACTTTGAGGCCGAACTGCTTCAAAAGCAACTCGACAGAATGGGCGTCAAGGCAAGCCTCTTCTACGACAAGATTTACAATGTCGAGAAAAGCCAGAAACTGCTGAACGATGTGAACGAGATAATGCACAATCAGCTTTCGGTACTGATTATCAATTTTGTGGATATGCTTTCGCACGCAAGAACCGAAATCCAGATGATTCGCGAGCTGGCATCAGACGAAAAGGCATACCGTAGCATCACACAATCGTGGTTTGAGCACAGCACCCTGTTTGAGTTGATGAAGATTTTGGCGACAAAGAAGGTTAAAGTTGTGATAACCACCGACCACGGAACAATCCGTGTAACCAATCCCGTGAAAGTGATAGGCGACAAGAACATAACCTCAAACCTTCGCTACAAGCAAGGCAAGAACCTAAACTACAATCCACGAGAGGTTTACGAGGTGAAGAATCCGCAGGCCATACACTTGCCCCGCATCAACGTGAGCACGACATACATATTTGCCACAAACGACGATTTCTTTGCCTACCCCAACAAATACAATTATTATGTATCGTATTATCGCGACACATTCCAGCACGGTGGCATAAGTATGGACGAAATGATGATTCCTTTGGTTACATTGACGCCAAAGTCGTAGATTGTCAATCGTTTATTTCAAGCAGTCCGTCGGGTACGCTTGTACGGACCATTCTCTTCTTGAAATCGATTTTGCTGATAAATTGAGGGTGGAAAGGTATCAGCAACCTTTTTTCGCCGACAACCATTACTGGATTGATATTCAGATTGTCGACGGAAACGACATTGCCTATGTCGCCCTTTCGCTTGTCAACTACGGAAAAACCGACAATTGCATTTGGCGATGCAAAATCATCTTCAACATTGTCGAATGAATCAGGCGATACAAGCACCTTGCAACCAACCAACGTCTTCGCCCTCTGCTCGGTGTGGGTGCAGTCGAACATTACTCGGGCGCGTTGTGCACTGATTGCCTGTGCGTGCTCGATAAAAAAAGGAACCCGCAATCCTTCTATTTCAAGGACTACGGGTTCTTTTGTCTCTTCGAGAATTTCAGGATTGTCAAGTTCAATTATCAGTTCACCGCTTACGCCGTGAGTCTTGATAACCTTGCCTATTTCAACAAAATCCTGAACGTCCATAACAGATTACTCTGCTGCTGGAGCATCTTCTGCTGGAGCTGATTCTTCTGCAGGAGCTTCAGCGGCTGATTCTTCTGCAGCCTTTGCAGCTGCTTCTACAGATTCTGTGCTACCAATATCCATAACAAGAACAATCAACTGCTCACCATATTCTTCCTTAAGATCAAGAATGTCTCCTTCGGCCTTTCTTACCGTTGCAACAACCTTATCTCCATTCTCCAAATAGCGCTTTGCAAGATTAGAGCCAAGCGCATAATTTCTTCCTGTTCCCGTAACCATTACATTCAAAATCATTCCAATCGCATATATATCTGTTTTTTCTGATGAAGCCTTAAGACCACATCCCCACTGTTCAGGAGCAGCAAAATACTGTGTCCCAGAAAGCTTGGTATCTTCTACTTCGTCCTCTTTATACATTTTTGCCACATTTATATCTGGATAAGCAGCTTCAATAAGTTGGTCTGCTCTAAATCTCGATTTACATTCTCTACAGTCAATTA
>CALABN010000166.1 GCA_937885735.1 uncultured Bacteroidota bacterium
TGGATGTCGTAACGCAACATTGAAGGAATTGCACGGTCAGCAACAACTTTCTGCAACATGTCGTCACGGATGATGACGATTGTTGCGCCTGCAGGACCAACGTTCTTTTGTGCGCCAGCGTAGATTACAGCGTACTTGCTTACGTCAACAGGGCGGCTCAATATGTCTGATGACATATCGGCGAACAATGGAACAGGAGAGTCGATGTCCTTCAGAATTTCAGTACCGCGGATAGTGTTGTTTGTAGTGATGTGCAAATAATCAACATCTGTTGGGATTGTGAAAGACTTTGGGTCTGGATAATATGTGTGGTTGCTGGCTTCTGATGAAGCTATTACTTCAACTTGACCAAACAATTTTGCTTCTTTGATTGCTTTGGAGGACCAGGTACCGGTATCTACGTATGCTGCCTTTGTCTTCAAGAAGTTGAATGGGAGCATAGCAAATTGGGTACTTGCACCACCACCAAGGAACAATACGTGGTAGTTTTCAGGAATGTTCATTACTTCATGGAACAAAGCGACAGCCTCGTCGATTACAGCCTGAAAATCCTTTGAACGGTGCGATACTTCCAAGATAGATTGTCCGCAATTATCGAGCTCGATAATGGCTTTTGCAGTGTTTTGCAAAGTCTGGTCAGACAATTTACATGGTCCTGCGTTAAAGATATGCTTTCTCATAATATGAATGAATAAAAAAGTTTTTGTTTCTAAAAACGAACGCAAATGTAGCCATTTTATTCAACGTAAACCTGCCACTTTCCTTTTTTAGTGTAACACGTATTACGAACAAAATGTTAACATATATTGAGCCTGTTTGCAACGTTTCAATGTCGTTCTGTGAATATCCCACATATTATATATGTACGTTTGTAAACGATGCTTCGCCATTCGTCATTAATTCAGTTTTGGCACGATTTCTTTGCTTATCTTCATATATTGTGCATAAATCTGTTAATTTTTATTTCCCTTTTTTGTGATGTTATGCTTTTAGTTTCTATTTTTGGGGAAAATATTGGTTTTCTATGAATGATTTGATTATAACACCAAGCAAGCAAAAGCCCGATTTGCAATTTAGTGCAGATAAAGGTGAATTGGTGATTGCAGGACAATCACTTCCAGAAAATGCCACTTTGTTATATGGCTCTGTGCTTGCATGGATTGAAGAATATGCTAAGACTCCAGCACCAAAGACCACGTTGTCGTTTAAGATGAAGTATTACAATACAGCATCTTCTAAGATGTTTTTCAGTATTATCAAACGCATGAATCTCATGTTTAAGAGTGGTAATGATGTCGAGATACATTGGTACTATCAACAGGACGATGAGGACATGCTCGACCAGGGCGAATATTTCAGAGATTTGGTTGATTTGCCTTTCAAGTTCTTCTCTGTTGACAAATAATATCAATACATATTAATAAATAAAGGCCTCATATTGTGGGGCCTTTTTTGTTGGTGGATTATGCAGTGGCGAATCCATGTCCGAACCTATGCAATTTGCTTGTGTTTGGTTTTGACGGGTGAATTGTGGAATGTGTTTCCTGGATGCCGGCACCGTTGGAAATAGTCTGGATGCAGATGTCAATATCCTTTAGAATGAATTGTTGTAGGATGTAATAGTCAATAAATGTATGCAACTTTAATGTGTCGGTTTGATGCAAGGCAAGTGGTGTTATGTGTGCCACAATTCAAACTTACAAAGTCAAGTTATGTTATGAAGGTGGGGTCTAACCATTAATTCAAAAATTAGGTGTAAGCAAAATTGCTTATTTTCTTATGGGAGAAATATGACTGTTTCTTGAATGTGCCTATCTTTGAGCCGTAAACATTTTGTTTTTTTAAGATGAATTCTATTAAATCGTTGTTAGGGGGTGCATTGCAACACCGTTATCAGTTGCTTGGCCATTTGGTGTTTGCTACATTGCTTGTCATGAGCGTATTTTATGTCTACGAGCGAGTGTTGTACATTGATTCGGCGTATCAGGTCTTTCAAAATCTCAATTTCGGCATTCTAATTAACGATGGCCGATATAGTATGTTCCTGTCTCAACTTCTTCCACTTTTATTGGTAAAGATGAATGCGCCAATTCTGTTGGTGATGTGTGCATATTCAGTGTCGTTTATCCTTATTGCATATATATGTTATCTGCTTACTGTATATGCTGTCAAGGAAAAAAATGTTGGATTGTTGATGCTGTTTACCGTGTTGTGTATGAACAATACGTTTTTCCATTGTATATCAGAGACGTTCCAGTTGATGTTCTTTTCGGCATTCCTTTATGCGTGGCTAAAATATGAACCAAAGTCAGGCACCCTTTCCAATGTTGTATATTATGCGGTGTTGCTGTTTGCTATAGCCTTGTGCATCTTCATTCATCCCATAGCATTGTTTTTTGTGTTGTTTGTATTACTGTATTATTTATTGTGTAGTAGGTTTAAGGTGTCAGTTAAGTTTGTCGTGGCATCAGTCCTTTTTTTGTTGGCATTTATTCTAAAAAACATAATTGTGCAAAGTGGCCATGATGCAAGTTTTGTGCCATCTGCAGATGACCTCAAGTATGCCATTGGCCATTTCTTCCAGGTATATAGTTTCAAATTTTTTGCAGAGCGGATGTTGAATCTTTATCTTGTTCCATTGCTGTTGTTTGTGGTGACATCGGTGTTTTATCTCTGCAAAAAAGAATGGATAAAACTATTGTATTATGTTGGGTTCATCTTGTGTTTCTTTGTGATGAGTGTGGTTGTTTATTACAAAGGAGACGGCTCTATAGGTATGGAACGGTCGTTTCTTCCTTTGGTGTTTTTTGCTGGCTTGCCATTTGTTTGTGATGTCTTGCCTTGCTTGAAACATTGTCAGGACAAGGTGTTTTTTGCGGTGTTGTCGCTGATGCTGGTGCTCGCTTTTTCTAAAATTATAAGTACGTCGCATTCTTATGCGAAAAGGTTTGATACGTTTGATGAGATTATATCACTGGCTAAAGAAAAAGGAGAACATAAACTTGTCATTGGCAAAACATTTGCTAGAGAAATGAATCTAGAAAATTGGGGCGTCGGTCTGGAATCGTTGATGTATTCTGCTTCACAAAACCGTGATTTTGTCGTGAGTGTGTTTGTTGTTGAAGATGATGAGGATTTTAGTGAAGATATATTTGACGATGGGCAATACTATTTGGCTGTCCCATGGTGGCGGTTCTGGAAAATATCTGAAATGAATCCACGATATTTCAGCTTGCCTCAAACAACATATAAGAGATTGATAAAGGCAGATGGTGAATTGAAAATAACTGGTTTGAGATAGACAGACAGTTATTTTTCAACATCGAATGGATTCTTGTCGGTTATGTCGTACTGAATTGAGGCCAGCAACATTTGAAACCCTATAACCAGGCATAGTACTGACAACATGATTGTGCCTGTTGGAGCAAAGGCAGCTATGGCAGAGTACTGATGCCACTTTATAAGGCCGAATACCAATCCAAAAAAGAACATTGGCAATCCGAACAGGATGTAAATGGAGCAGATGTTGAAATCATAGACAAAATACCTTAGCCTTATACGACGTACAAATGCTCTAAACAATTTTGGCGGAAAAGTCAAAAGGGTTCGTGTGACTGACAGATTTGAGACTTCGTCGGCATATATGGCAGGCATGGCTACGTCGCGTATTTTTGCGCCGGTGTAGTATAATTCAATGAGAAGCGAGCTTTCGAAAAAGAACCGTTTGCTTAACATTGAAAAATCCATTTCCTTTAGAACATCTGTTTTTATGCAGAAAAAACCGTTGGTTGGATCTGAAATGTCCCAATAACCAGAAGCCAGTTTAATCAGGAACCCCATGCCTAAATTGCCAATTCTGCGAATCCAAGGCATCTTGCTGATCATTGTTCTGTTAAAGAACCTGTTGCCTTTGGCGAAATCGTATTTTCCTGACAATACAATGTTGGTGAGTTTTTCAATGTATTTTTCATCCATTTGCCCGTCACCGTCTATTTTCACAACAACGTCGCATCCTAAACTTATGGCAGACTTGAATCCAGTAATCATGGCTCCGCCCACACCTTGGTTCTTGTCATGGTGTATGGTGTGTATTTTAGGGCTTGATTGTTTTAGATTGTCAATGATGCTGCCAGTTGAGTCCGGTGAGCAATCGTCAACTAAAATGATTGTGTCTACAAAATCAGGTAAGTTGGCCACAACGTTGACTATTTTTTTCTCAACCTTATAGCATGGAATGACAACTGCAATGTTACTCATGACACCATTCTGTTTATTGTGCAATTTATTTGCGAATATAGCATATTGTCGTGAATTGCATTGTCAAATTACATCCAGAGTCATGTCAATTTAAAATGTCTATTTTGATCATTAGGTTGTCGTATGTCATTCTGGAATGATTTGGGTTCCATAGATAAATTTTCATAGTGGCATTGTCTTTGTCTTCAATGTCAATTGTAGTAGTGAGTTGATATTTTTCAGATAATCCTGTATTTAAGGCAGAATCAATGGGTGAGGCCAGATAATAGTTTCCTGCTTCTATAACTATTTTGGGAAGTTTCTTGCTTGTGTCTGAACTTTGAAAATCAAACATTATAACGACTTTTATTTTTTTGCATTTTTTTTGCAAGTCAATTTTGCTGCATAATGTTCCGTATTCAATAGTAGAGTCAATCAGCATGCACATATTGCCGTTTTTGTTATATAGTTGTTTTTTGAATTCAGATGGGACATTGTGGTCAAAATCGAGATTCAGATTGACTAATGACTCTTTTGCGCCTTCAATGTTCTTTTTAAGATAATCGTTTTTAATTACATATTTGCTGATAGTCTGGTAACTGTTGAGTAGGGTGGTTAATGAGTCAAGTACTGCGTTGTTTTCTGTCGGTATGACAGATAGATCAGAATTGACGTGAAATAGCCGGTTGCCACTAATCATCATTGTGTCTGACAAGAAGTCGATGACATCGCGGTTATTCAGCATAAAGGCTAAGTCCTTTTTACAAAGGAATGTGTTTGATGTGTCTAGTGTTGTGCCAAGCCAATGACATTGGGGACTAGTTGTGTAATGGTAGTTCTTTGATAAATAGGCATTGATGGTTGGGGTGATGTCTAAGTGCGAGACAACACTGTTCATTGATTTGTTGGTGACAAGCAATGGTGAGTAGAGGATAAGAGGTATGTGGTATTTCATTAGTGGATTGTTTGGGGCGAGTAGAGGACACATCCTGTGGTCGCCTACAATAATGAAAATGGTGTTTTGATAGTCTGGTCGGCTTTTGTAGTATTCAAAGAGTTTGCGAATGCAGTCATCTGCATAATTGAATGTGGCGAAAATGTTTAGGTTTCCATCAATGTTTTGGCGCTCTATGTCTGTTGCATTTTCGTCCCAATGTGCGATTTTTTGTATATATTGATCTATCCCAGGAAATTCGAATGGCTCGTGTGTTGTAAGTGTTAGGTAAATGTCTGCAAATGGGATTGTGCTTTCAGTTTGTTTGTGTGCGATTGCCAAATCAATCATTTGACTGTCGTCGAGCCCCCACCTGTGGTTGTTTTTTAGCTTTGTGGTCTGTGCAATGTCGTTGGTGTCGGGTTGTGCGTCAAGTATGTAGTTGATGCCATTACGGATAAGAAAAGCGTCTTGTCCGTCGAAAGAAGCACTGCCACCATAGAAGAACGATGTGGTGTAGCCATTTTGAACCAGGTCGTTTAATAGTGAATTGTGGTCTGGAATAGGATGCCATTTGCTGGCAAATCCACCCTCGCCGTGAGGTGCAGAGGCGAATATGGCTGGTAATGCGCCAAAAGTGCGTTCGGCAGTGGAAAGACAATTCTTCCAATAAAGGCCATTGTTGGCCAGACTGTCCAAAAATGGAGTGAATGATACTGTTGCGGAATCTATTCCAGTCAGTTTTTGACCAAAGCCCTCAATGATTACAAACACTAGGTTGGGCAATTCACCATTGCTTGTTTTTTTTGAGTACTGGGCCAAGTACATCGTTGTAATTGGTTGTGTGCCAAAATGGATATCCAGCGTCAGTGAATGTGAATTGCGGAAATAACGATTGGTATACAGACGTAGCTAAAGCAATGTCGGGATTTGAAGTGCATTGCCTGCTGCTTTTCAAAAAGTCGTTTATTTTAATGTATGTATATGATGGGTGATTGACGGCAAGATAAAAGTTGGAATGAGAGTCGTATCCAGTTTCTCGTCGTACCATTTTGTTGTAACGGTAGTTGAATGCAAGAAACAAAAACGCACACAATGCGACAATGGATGTTGGCGTATTTGTTTTCATTTTTTTTGACGTAATGATTAGAACGCATGTCAAACCTATGCACAACATTAGGTTGATTATTGTTGGCATGGTTATTGACGTGGATGATGTCAGTATGTCAAAGACTTCGTTCGTGGGGTATACTAATAAAACGTGGTCGAGAGGTCTAGCCATGGTAATGAAATATTCAGTCTCAATGAAGGCAATTAATGTATATAAGGCAATAGCCGTGTATGCAATAGCGTTTGCTGCTTTTCTTGAAAATGAATGTATGAGTACATATGGTAAAGAATGGCTGTTGCCACTGAGCCAGACAAGATTCCATCGAATTTCAGCCCAGACATGACAATCAAAAGCTTGTCTGCGCCAATGTTAAGTTTTGAGAAAACCATTATGGAAAATATGATTCTCAGTCCCAACATTAGTGCTGCAAGTAGGAGGCTTACTTTTGCCCAATCTTCAAATCCTGATTTTAAATTGTTTAAAGTCTTATTTGCTCTTGGTGTCATGTTGTTTTATAATTAAATGAACGAATGCCTGTGATTTTTACGTTTGAATCCTTGATCTCAAAGGAATCACTTTTGTTATTCCATATATAGACTTTTAGTATGTCGTTTTTGCTGAACCCATTAACAAGAATTTGTTTGCTTATGTGACAATGTCCTTCGGTTGTGTTTGGAATAACGTTTGTCTTATCCCAATAGTGGTCGTTTTGGTTGTGTATCAAGTTTGTAATTACCAATGGGTCGATTTCATCTTTGTATTCAATGTCAAATTCAATGTCGATGTTTATTTCCAGATAGTTGCTGTTTAACTTTTGATAATGGATTAAAGAAGTGTATGTGGAGTCTTCAGTGATAATATGTCTTATACTGTATAGCGAATCTTCTTGGATTAGATGCTTTGAACATGTTGAATAGAATGCGATGAAATATGTGAAAACGCATATTGTTGCTATTTTGATTATGGTCGAGATTGATTTGGCGTGTTGCCTTATTGGGGTTTTCCCATTGACGATGGATAGCTGTTTGTTCAAAATGTTGACAAGGGTGTTGTATAGAGGCTTGAGTATGGCGCTAATTGCTATGGCTGACATTAGTATTATTCCTGTTATCAAATATTTGCCAAGTGTGGTTTCGTGCTCGATGTTGTTGAGAATGAAGTCGCGGACAAAACCGTTGGAAATAAACATCAGCATCGATATGGATCCTATGAAAGATATAATGTGGCTTTTGCTGCAACGCTTGAAAATAGGAATTAGCCAAATTGTTAAAACCGAAGCGGATAGATATGTGAATGGATATATAAATTTGTAAACATTTCCTAGAATCAAAGTTGTCAATGCTGTAATGCCAATCCAATTCGGCATTTTTTTATCTTGATTGTTTGCCAGCCATATTCCTAATGTGAATTCGGATAAATGTGCAGGAGCGTTTTTCATCAAACAAGAGCACGCGGGGTTGGTTATTTCGTAATTGATTAGGAATATTAGTGTGATTGAAATTGTTGAGATAACAGTTAGGGCCTTGGTGTTGTATCGTTGAACCAAATTGAATAATAAAGGAAAAAGAAGATAAAGTTGAAAAATGAGGCCCAAAAACCACCATGGTCCAGATATGGTGAGAGATTCGTTAGGAATTAGTGTGTGAAGAAATGTTAGCTTGTGGAACATCATTAGCCATTCGTTGTTGTTGGGACAACGGTTCTCGGAAAGAAAGAAGAAAGCAATGGCCAATGCTAGTCCAATTAAGACCAGCGGCAATAGTTTGCAAATCCTATTAACAACGAAAGTCAGCCAGTCTCGTCTTTTGATGAGCATTGATTTTGTTAGTCCATATCCGCTAATCAGAATGAATGCTTGTACACCATAGTGTCCAAATAGCGAGAAGAAAAGATTTACAAATTCAGAGGGTGAAGATATTGAGTTGGTAACAAAGCCAATCCAATGGTTGATGCCAAAGTCAAACTCGTTTTCGCCTATATGTGGTTGCAAATAGTGAAGTGTGTTGTGCAGTACAATGCATAATATGGCAATGCCTTTTATGGAGTTTGTATCTTCTTTCGATAAATAGTTTTTTATCATCTTTATTCTGCTTGTCGTATGTCAATGTTAATTCTCGACAACTTATATTCCGTTTGCTTAGGATTCCAAATGTAGCCTATCAGCTTGTTGCCATTTGAGTATACGCTGTCAGGAAACTGCATGTTTATATCCATGGCAAATACTTTCCATTTGTTATGCTCTTTTTGGATGACATTCGATTGATAGGAGATGCAGTTGTTTGCAGTGTCACGCACTTCAAATACCATATTTGTTACACCATCATTGTCTGACATTTGTTTTATTCTAAAGCTAAGATTGATGCTTGTCTGGTGGTGTTTGTCGGGAAAAGGTATGTCTATTAGGTTTTTGAATTCATCGCTTGTTGATATGCTATAGCCTTTTTTCTTGAATATGCGTTTCATGTTGGCCAACTGGCTCTGCTCAATTAGTGCGTTGTTGGCACAGACAAATCGGTCGATGTTCTTGTAGTTGGAGAAAAGTTTGGTGAGTTCTTTATTGTTGTTAGTCTCGATGTCAAGGGTTTGCCCGTCAAATGTTATGGTATTGCATTTGTCATTGTACACAAATTGGTCGTTGTATACCATTGACACAATGTTGCGGGAAGGATCGGATTGCGGAATGAACGTCTTGCTTCGAAAATAGGATGCAGTGTCAATTTCCCTGTTTATCCAAGCCACTTTATTTGGCGTGTTAATGTTGTATTGTTGTTTGAGAAGTGATAGCATGGTTGGGGTGAACTCGCGGTGCGAAACAAGTGCCGGAAATGTTCGCGCAGTGGTTAGCATTGGCGACCATATGATGAAAGGCACATGGTAGCGGTTAATTATTTTGGTCCATGCGTTGTAGTTGTGGTCGCCTGTTATTACAAATATGGTGTTGTCGAATCCTGGTTTATTGCGGTAAGATGCAATCAGTTGGCGTAAGGCTTCGTCAACATATAGATAAGATGCGGCTGCGGTTTCATCTGGGTTCGGTTGCGTGTGCTTGGCTTGGCATAATTTCCGATATTGGTCGATGTAACTGTCTTTATCAGGATAGTCCCACGGCCCATGGCTCGTGAGTGTTAGATATACATCGAGCCGTGGAGTGTTCTTGCCAAAATCTATTGACTTGACAGCTTCTTTGAACAATTCCTTGTCGAGCAGTCCCCATTCGTTTCGTGGCACGCTATCTGAAATGCCTTCGCTGAAGCAGTTGTTGCTGACTCCGTTCAACTCGACAAAAGCGTTTGTGTTGTCGAAGGCACACCAACCTCCGTAGAAGAAGCGGAATATATAGCCATTGTCTTTCAGTATTTTGGGAAGTGAGTGGAAGTTTGGCGCATTTTTGCCCATTTCCATAAATCCCCCCAATCCGAACGGAAGTGCGCCGAATAAGGCTGGTAGCACTCCAAATGTACGTTGCGAGACGCTCAGGCAGTTGTCCCAGCAAAGTGAGTTTGCCGACAATGAGTCGAGATATGGTGTGGCCGATGTGTAGCGGCTGTTGTTGCCGCTATTCTCACGAGCCAGTCCTTCGCAAATAATAATTACTATGTTGGGTTTCCTGTCAGTCAGTTGCAGGAATGGACCAAGTACATTGTTTGTGGTTGCATCGTGGAGTAGCGGACTTTTGGCCCCTTCAAACTTGTGGTCGGGAAAGAACTCGTGAAACTGTTTGGCGTAAATGTCTATGTCGTTGACGCTGTAACTGTTGCTTGTGATGCCTTCTGCCACACTCGATATCAGGTAGCCTATTTTGTTGCATTGCTCGGCAAAAGCAGTGTTTCGTGCAGAATTGTCGTAGGCCGTAAAACGGACAATGGAACTCGAAATCACGATTGTTATGGCAATGTAATAGGATAGACGTGATGTGTTGATGCGTATCTTGCATATTGCCGGATATGAAAGGCTGCCGCATATTATTGCAATATATTGCCACCAATTCGCGTTGTTGGTTGTACGGATAGTTTCCATAATCTCGTCCCACGAATAGATGAAAATGGCTCTGTCAAGTGGAAATCCCGCTTGCGAAGCGAAATTTATCAGGCATAAAGACAGGAATGCGAGCGTGGCGACTAGCGTTTTTGAAATGACAGATACCCACATCTTGTTGGCAGCCATTATTTTTGATATGGGCCAATAAAGCGCAATGGCAGCCACGCTTGCGTAAAACCAATCGAAGCAAAGTCCCAATGCATTGTTGCAAATATGTGAAAGAAGATGTCCGTTGTTTTGCCAGAAAAACAAAGCCTCGATGCATCTTGCTACAAGAATTGTGAGAAGAATCCTAAGAAATGCAGCAATATATCTATTTGTTACTGAACGAAAATCTGTCATGTCTGCTTGTCTTTGCAAAAGGTCCGCAATTTAGAAAAAAATAGTACAACCAATCTCTTGCATGTATGCGTCGTGAAGGTTCATGTCCAGCATTATGGTGTCTGAATCGCCAAAGTTTGTTATGGCTTTGAATACTGATTCTTGTTTGTCTTGGCATGATATCATTGTAGTCAAGGCGATTGCCGTTATGAGTGTGTCCTTTAATGTTTTCATAATGCTTTAAATATATGCCTTGCAAGGTATGGCTATTTGCCAAATGATAATAGGTTGAGGACGAACTAATATTAACAAATTAATATATGATACTCTTTGCCTTCGTTCCAAACAACAAGCAAAAAAATATGGACACCTTAATATTCTGAAGAAATTAATTTGTATATTGCAATGTATTTGTAATGCATCGGATGCCGAAAAGATTATAGAGTAGGTGCAATTTTATTTTTTTAGCGATGATAAGAATTAGACCGATTGCGGATAGAGTTGTGATTAAGCAGCCTCGAAATTAGGATCCCCTTAATGTCACAATGAAATAAAAAGCATAGTGTGATTTATTATGATCGGATGCTCAAGGTTATAGAGTATTAATAATTTAATACTTTTTTTATATGGCATAAAAGTCGAGACTCGTAAAAAAGTTGGTGAAGCCGACTAACAAATAAAACGCAATAACCAGTTTGTCAACTGTTTGTTATGGTAGTTTTATGATGCCACTTTGCATAATTGTTGCAGAGTGGCTTTTTTGTTGTCAGGAGTTCTGTAAGTCGTTTGTGTCGGTAATGGAATTTTCATTTTCGCGAGATCTCTATATGGTTAGGCATACAAAAATGATAGAGGTATAACCTATATGTCGTGAGTATTTATAATTTTGGTCACTCTTTGTGCGTGTTTGACATTAAAAAGTTGGCGATTTCTATTGCCTGTTTTTATGTGTTATCCAATTGCACGTTGTAAATAGTTAAACAAGAATAAATATAGTCGCATTGTCGCCTGAAATACAGAATACGGTCAATATGATGAAAGTGAAGTACGGTCAAAAGTCGTATTCCGTCTACATCTTGCTAGTGGTTGCGGTGCTAGTGGCATTGGCGTTGCTGCCATTCTTTCGTGTTGACAGCGTAGTGCAATGTCGTGGTTTTGTCTGCAGTAATGCGGATGTGTCATCATCGGTATCAGTTGGTGTCGTAAAATGTGGCGACGAAGTTTCGCAACTTGGAGATTCTGTCGCTAGTTTGATGGCAGAATGCTATGTTTCGCCATCTGATGTTTCGCTTGTCGCAGTAGGACAGCACGTCACGCTTCATTATGATGGTTTCGATTATCGGCAGTGGGGCTTTGGAAATGCAGAGGTGGTAGATGTTGGCGATAGTTTGCATGTGATAGATTCGTGCCCTGTTTTTGTTGTCAAATGCCGATTGCTTGATGTCTCGTTGAAGCATGGCAATGGGATGGAAGCTCATATTGTTGAAGGTCTGCTTTTCACTGGGTATGTCTCTGTCGCAAACAAGTCTCTGTTACGATTGTTGGTTGATTAAGACTAACATTAAACAAAAAATTGATGAAAGATGAATGTGAACGTAAAACAACAAAGTGAAAATTTCTCTTATGCTGCTTGTTTGTCTTCCATATTGAAACATTATGATCAGAACGTTCCCGTTGAGTCTGTTTGCCAATTTATGCCATTGGGAGAACAAGGAATGTGTACGTCAGATCTTGTCAAAGTTGCAGAGTCTGTTGGGCTGGTTGCAAAAGAAGTAATGTGTAAGGAAGATTCTTTGCCTCAAATACCATATCCTGCCATAGCATTTGTTAAATATGTTGACGGTGGTGTGGAACAGATTCGGTATGTTGTGGTTTTCGGATGCAAAAAAAGCATAATGCAGATAATGGATCCGAAAACAGGTCAACTTGAAAGCCAGCCAAAAGATGTGTTTTGCAATAATTGGACAGGGAAGCTGTTCATTATTGATGCTATTGACCGTTTGACGATAAAGGGAACGATGTGGAAACGTTTTGTCGATTTGGCAAAACCTCATCGGAAAGCATTCCTGTTGGCATTTATCGGAGCCGCCATTTTCTCTGTTTTAGGCTTGTCAATGTCAATATACATAGAGAAAGTGACAGACAATGTGCTTGTTGATGGTAATGTCGGGTTGTTGAATGTGCTGAGTATAATTATGATAGTGATACTTGTACTGCAGTTTTCGATTGGCATTTTCCAAAATATCATAGCGGCAAGGTCCAGCATATTGATGGATGCGAGGTTGGTGATGGGGTATTATAGGCATTTACTTAATTTACCGCAGTCGTTCTTCGACACAAACAATGTCGGTGAAATCATTTCTCGTGTCAATGATGCAAACTGCATTCAGGATTTCATAAACTCTACAGTTATAAACATAATAGTCAATGCCTTAATTGTTATTTTGTCGTTCGTACTGATGTTCTGCTACTATTGGAAATTGGCAGCGCTGATGTTCGCAGTAATACCCATATACGCCATTATATACTTCATAGCGGATAAATTAAATCAGAAGATTGAGCGTTCGGTGATGGAAGATACCGCAAGTGTTGAAAGTCAGCTTTTCGAGTCGTTGGATGGCGTAAAAACGATAAAGCAGTTCGGAATAGAGGAATATGCGAACCGAAAGACCGAAAAATGTTTTGTGAAATTGCTGTATTCTGTATATGATTCTATAAAGACCTCTGTTTTTTCTGATTTGTCGTCAGATTTTGTCTCTCGTCTTTTTACTGTCATTCTTATATGGTCGGGTTGTTATTTTGTTGTGGGAGGAGATATGACCATAGGCGAAGTATTACAATTGCCAGCATATCAAGCAAACCTAAAGAAAGTAATGCAAGACATAAAATCTACAAG
>CALABN010000167.1 GCA_937885735.1 uncultured Bacteroidota bacterium
TTATGGGTGTCAGTCGTCAACAGTGCCCGCACTGTATCCTCCTTCCGTCCATAAACCTGCTCGATAAAAATTCAAAAACCTCTCGAAATCAATTTATAGAACCCACCTTAATAAATACGCAATGATGAAAAGCATAAGTGCATTCATAGCCCGCTACATGTCCGCAATGGTGCTGACTGTGGCTGTTGTGTCGCTTTTGTGGCCGGCATCGTTCAACTGGATTAAGACAAGCGCCATAAACTATCTACTTGGCGCAGTGATGTTTGGAATGGGACTCACTCTCAACCCCACCGATTTCAAGATTGTGTTCACGCGGCCAAAGGACGTATGCATCGGCTGTCTGGCGCAATTCACCATAATGCCGGCACTTGCCTTTGTGCTGGCAAAGGCGTTCAACCTGCCCGACGAACTGACAATAGGCCTTGTGCTTGTCGGGTGCTGTCCGGGCGGAACGGCCTCAAACGTGATGACTTACCTTGCCAAAGGCGACCTGGCTCTGTCAGTCGGGATGACGTGCGTATCCACCATACTTGCCCCGCTGATGACTCCGCTCCTCACCTGGCTGTTGGTTGGCGCCACTGTCAATGTCGATGTGGTGAGCATGTTCTGGTCGATAGTGAAGGTGATAATCCTGCCAATAGGCCTGGGCTTGGCCACAAAGCACTTCTTCTGTCGATTCACTGAACGCATCACTGTTCACCTGCCCGCATTCTCGTCGGTTGTGATAGCGCTGATTGTCGGGTCGGTGGTGTCGGCAAACTCGGCACAACTGAAGGTGACGGGCCTTACAATAATGCTAGTGGTTGTACTGCACAACCTGTGCGGTTTTGCACTCGGGCTCGCCCTTGCCCGACTACTGAAGATGAACGCCAGCAAGCGTTCGGCAGTGTCAATTGAAGTAGGAATGCAGAATTCGGGTTTGGCGTGCACCCTTGCGCAGGCTCACTTCCCTACCATGCCGTCGGCCACTGTCCCCGGCGCCATATTCAGCGTATGGCACAACCTTGCAGGTGCGCTGTGGGCCCGGATTTTGGCACGAAGGAACGAGTGATGGCTTGTTGGCTTTCTCAGCACACAACAATTTTAACGACATAGCATCAATATTGACCGGGCATGACTGATTGTATGTCATTAAGCAAATGATGTGAATGTAGATACGCCATATACGGACCAAAACTTCATTTTATGAATGATATAATGATATTTTATGAGTCAAATCAGTCCACTTTCTCATCTTAACTGATATATAATCTTACACAAACAATTGACAATGATATAATTACATCAATTTTCAACATTAATCTAATTTCTGGCATCAACGTGCCTCTCAACTTTGAAACGGGTGTTGAACGATATGGCATCATGAATGCGTGTTTTTACAGAATTAAAAGAAGTACCTTTGTGGCTCCATTTCAGGAACCAAGGGATGACTTCCATCTCCCATGATTGTTGATTGGTTTATTTATAGTTGAACTAAAAATTTAAAGATGAAAAAAAGGAATTACTTTTTGACAATGGTGCTTGCAGCACTGGCTGGAATTTCAATCTGCTCATGCAACGACGACGATGACAATGGTGGCAATGGAGGCGACAATGCAAGCAACAGCTTCATTATGAAATTTACTGGATTAGTGACTGATTCACTGTCTTATGCAGAAGATTCAACATTAAAGGCCGCTTATGTCAACGCCTTTGAGGTGTCTGATTTTCGCAGTTCGTTTTCAATAAAAGGGAAAGACAGCATTGAGATAAGCGAAAAAATAATGGAAAAATGCTCACTTGCAGAGGCATCATTGGAAGGACGCGACTTCATAAACGCACATACAATAAGCATATACAAAACAAACAATGATGACGAAGGCGAAAAGAAGAGCACATATTACGTCTGGTATAATAAGGAATACTATTCCTCTACGGACCAATTCTTCAGTTACAACAACGCAAAGCCTTTTTACAACGCCGGTGGCTACAATTATGCAACCGAAATAAAGATACAGCAGGAATATTTCAACGATAACGGGGATAAAAGATGGAGAGTGCCAGATGTTGACCTGAACGACGGAGCAGGAGGAGAATACACATATATGGGCATATACTTCAAGGATTACAACAAGGATGATGTCAAGGACTATATTACCGACGTCATCTGCGTGTCGTCAGGAAGCGGCCTGGACGAGAATTTCACGCTTAAGTATAATGGGCGCACATACAAGATGGCTAAAAAGCACAACAAGGATTCGCAGGACATGAACCATAAAGCCGGTGGTCCATATCTTTATATCATGTACCATAGTATTAAATGGCGTTTCATCAACTGGCATAACTGGATATTCTCCATAGTTTGCTTTGATTTCTGCCATTGCTTTTTCTGCTGTTCTCATTCTCGGTAAATTGTTCATCTGATTTCTACTACAATCGCGACTTGCTAATCAATCCGTTTACTTACACAGGATCGGCAGCAGAGACTTCGGGTTGCACGCGCCTTGTATATACGTTTTCCATTGTTTCAGAATCATTCAGCGAAAAAGACTTGAACCTTATGGACAACGAGCGTGTTGTTCCAATGGTTGACGTCAATGGCAACAAATTATCTAACATAGCCGACTTCAACAGCGGTGCGGGCGGCGAATTCATCAGCATGATTTGTGCTTACGATATTATATATAAAGTAACTGACTATGCAAACTGGATGCACTATGTCGATGGCAAGACTCCCATATGCCGCATGTCGATTCCGGGCAGCCACGACACATTCACATATGGCGGCTCGTATGCATTGGGATACGGACAGGCTCAAATTGCCGATTTGGGAGAACAATGGGAATGTGGCGTCCGCTATTTCGATATGCGCTCTGATATTGCATCTGTCCTAACACATGGCTCTCTCCGACTCCCTTTTAATGTCAACACAGGATTCTTGATGATAAGGAAACTGCTCGAGGTTCACAAAGATGAATTTGCCATTGTTGTTGTCAAATACGAGAAATGGAATTTATTGGAAATCCCGGAAGTCAATTTGTGGAAAAAGGCGGTGAGATTATTAATCCATGCGTCAATCCCGGATACAATGCTTGTCAGATTCCGTCCGGACTTGACTCTTGATGAGGTGCGTGGAAAAATTCTTGTGATCTTCCGTAACAAATTGGATGACTATGAAGGTGGAAAGATTTGTGAGCCTTATGGTTGTGTAGCCGATGATTGGACCGGAGGTGTAAGTACAAACATACATTTCTACGGATATGACCCTGAAAACCCGGCAACAGTGTACATTGAGGACGACTATCATCCTGACAACGAAAGTGTAGACAACAAGGTTAACAACTTCAAGAAAGTAGAAGAAGAATTCCACAAGACTTTGAGCGACGAAAACAGCCACGTCTGGTGCATAGCTCACACATCTTCCTATGCTGAAGGAGCTTTAATCAACAATGCCATTATGGCGGAAAGTGTCAATCCTAAGGTATGCGACTATATAAAACAAAATTCAGGAACTCCATTGGGCATTGTGGTATGCGATTTTGCAGGAGTCAACTGGTGCAAGCAATACACATTTGGCAAACACTACAAAGTGTTGGGCAGAAAGTTGACTGACCATGTGGTTCAGAATAATTTTGTAGGCAAGTAAACTTTTTGACATTGAAAATCGACTATATCTCATTGATATAGTTGCGGTTGTTTTTTTTTCATCTAGAGGCTGATCTTTATAGACAGCCTCTTTTTTTTGACGCATTTAGAACACGAATGGCACAGATTTTATTTAAGGTGGGTTCTATAAATTGATTTCGAGCGATTTTTGAATTTTTATCGAGTA
>CALABN010000168.1 GCA_937885735.1 uncultured Bacteroidota bacterium
CGACTGACACCCATAAAGATACCGATAAAAAACAAAAAGCGCCGAAAAGTTCATATTGCCCATTTTGTTATTTTTATTTTTCAAATGGTGAATTTAAAGAACTCACCTTAATGAGAAATTCATGACAATTCACGGTAATTTATGTAAAAAAACAGCCACTGAAAGTGGCCAACAATCATAACCGTGGGTTGAACGCAGTGAAACCTACGGTAGGTAACTACGCAAGTAAACAACCTGAAAGGTTGCACTAATTGCCTTTATTATAGTCGCATCGGTAGAGATGCGGTGTGCTATGTCGCTATAAAATATTGTACTATAATTATTTAATAAAAAATTGATGGTAATTCACGGCAATTAGTGTTAAAAAAACGCCAACCCATAGCACCGTCATTCCGTGCTTGCCACGGAATCCCGTCCAATTGGCAGGGATGCTGAAACAAGTTCAGCATGTCGCGCGTTATTATGCATTGCTACAAAATGTTGCAAAACACATATTATTTCACCGCTCATAATGTCGCCATGTTTCATAAAAAGCTACCTTAGCGACTGATACAAACATTTAGCGATTGATTTCATCTACTGCATTATATGGCGGAAGCCCCTTTGGCGAGGACGTAATAGCCCAGCTTACGCCAACCAGCGGCGACAAGGACGTGAATGTGTTCATTGCGCCACAGCTTGTGCTGAATGTGCCGGCCAACACCGAGATGAAACTCGACGACGGCTGCACCTACAAAGTCTGCATTGACGAGTTCACAATTACAAACGAAGAAACCAACCATACATTGGAGGCCAAGGCAAACCCAAGCTCCGACGGCCCACATTTACCTATAAGCTGACCGAGCCTCTTGAGAGCCAAAAGAAGCACAAGGCTTACGCCAAAGTGTCGTTCAAGAAGAAGAGTGGCAACACTTGGGTTAATGTAAAAGACGACAAGGGCAATGACTGCATTGAGACCAAAACCGTGGAATTCACCTCTGGCGAGCGCCCTAAATACATTATGCCCGAGCATGTGCTATACAGCTATCCAGCCGACCGCCAGTACAATTTCTACAGCAAAGAATATTTAGGTGTATATCTGCTTGTATCTGAAAATTATACATACCTTTTTACAACCGAAAAGCCAGCCGGCTGCGACCAGGTGCTGCAACTGACAGCCTTTAACGGCACAACGCAGACAGCCGCCATAAAGCACACCAACACACCGGCCGATGTTACCGACTCCAATGTGCAGTTTGAGGTTTCCGCCGACATAAGCGGACTCACCCTCAAGCCTGACGAGATATACACCATTGCCATTATAAACAAGCCCCGGAAAACCGTGGCGCAGTTTGACACCAACATTGACTCCACCACCACCGAGGTGGCCGACAATGCCAAATTCGACATGCAAAAGACCTCCCATTCCGCCGAAGGCGACATGGAGATTCTTGAGCAGACTGAAATCTACTCGGCGCATTTCAGGACTAGCTCGTATAAGACGTTTAGCGAGAAGATGGGAAAGATGACGGTTGGAGGAGCCAACTTATGGCAAGAAAAGCCTTTTGTAAATGAAATTAATTCAACAATACTTGAAAACAACACGGCAGTTGTCGAAAATTTAGATTTTGCTGAATATTCGAATTCTGAGTATGATACAAAAATTGTACATTTTGAACCAATATATGAACAAACACCATGGTACTATAATAATGTTGAACCATGGTTGTACGGAAACAAAGATTTGCAGAAAGTTACAGGTAAAATTGAACCACCAAAAAAAGATGGTGTTGTAGTGTATTATAGAAACAATGTCGGTGAAATCTCACTTAATGACAATATTATTGAGACAAACGGCAGATTGGGAATTAGCATGTGGAATTCAATAATTAATTATTTAGAGCATTATATTGACGATGATTTGTATAATTATCAAACATATATTGCCAATAAAATAGCCAGAGACAGTGATAGAAGTACAGGCGTGAAAGAATTCATGGCGGTTGACAATATCCCTAAAACCGAACATGGCAACTATCCAGTAAAGGCAAAATACATTTTACCAGGAAAAACAATAAAAACATCTGAATATCAAATAAATTTAAATTATTAGAAATTATGAAAAGTAGAAATTTGACAATTGTAGGATTAGCAATGACAGCAATCCTTTTAGGCTCTTGTGATGATAAAGTAACAACTCAACAAGAAATTTGGGAAAAAGATGCACAAGAAATGATTCCTAAACTAAAGAAACGCTTGGATGGTAATTATTTTCATAATGAGCATTACATAGGTACAAATGGGACATATTATGTATATGGAGACATGTTGGATTTTTTTCTTGAATCTTTTTGGCAAAAATGGAGTTGTATTTTCGCTGATTTATATTTTGGCAAATCGCAAGATGATATGGATCTTGTTGATGAAGTGGAATTAGGAACTAGTAAAGAACTTGATGTTAATCCATTTGAAACGTACTATATAAAGTTCTTGCCATATGTTCAATTTGCCGATGATGATATCAAGCATTATTGGGATACCACGATAGGCCCAATTAAAGTCATTGCTTTGCCAAAAAATATATATTGTAGAGCAATTGATTGTGGTGAAGGATATGGAGAAATGGGTACATCGCTAAAATTATCATTGGAATATCATACTGAGCATAATTATGACATGATCCCCTTTGATATGGATTGCCAAGCAGTATTCGATTTAAAAAGTGAGGGTGCTAAACAAGTTTATAAAACACAAGTTGAATTTCCATTTGGGTGTGATTCGGTATATTTGTCGTCAAGTAGAGAAGTACCTGCTTATGATACTATTTCAAAACTTAGTTATTATTATGTTAATTATTCAAGTTTGACCTCTTGCCATTTGTATGATTTAGTTCCTAATAATCTAAACTTGATATATTATAGGAGTACTTGCAAAGAATTAAATCTTTTGACAAATAATAACGATACTATTCCTATTGTTTTGAGAGGAGGAGGAAATGTGGTTTATTTTTGTGACAATGAACAATATGTAAGAATTGATAAAGTTGCATATCCCAAAATTGTTATGGGAAATAAAACAATTGTGAATGTCCCCCAAAAAGCAGATATACCTAATGGGTATCATTTAGCGTCAAATGACGACTGGCTTGATTATGAAGAGACATTAGGAATTGAAAGAGAAAACATAGAGTCATATTATCGATTTGGCGATAACACATTTACTAGTGGCGTTAATACTATAATGGACAATGAAGATTTGTATTGTAATGTAATTAATAATTTAGTTGGCCAAGATTCATATATCGCAAATCAAGTGATACAATACTTAAAGCCCAAACACGTATATATTGATTCCGAAGAAGCACTTAGTCCCGTTATTAATTATTACTTGTATAATACTAGTACGGTAAAAAGTATAGATGGTGTAAAATATGTAGCTTGTAGGTTGTTTATGGAAGGACATAATGGGGTATTTAGATGTCTTGTCCCTAAAGAAGGACGTCAAAATTATTCTTATACTGATAATATTCCATATCAAATAGTACAAGACTAATGAGACCAAATATCAAAATATTGATATTGTTGGTATTGGCTTTAGCCAATCAAATTGCATTGGCAGGCAATGGATATGAATATGTCCAAGGCAAGGAATGCTATGCAATAAAAAACTTGTTTGAAGGGAGAGGAAGTCATTGCCATCCTGAATTTGGTTATAGTTGTGTGTATTATAACAAAATACCTAAGCTTGAAATTTCATCGTTTGCTGATGTTGCAAGTGGAAAAGCGTTTAAAGACTACATTGATGAACATAAAAAATATTTATTGTGCGATACACTAACAAAAAATGATACTATAAGATTCTTTTATTTGGATCCAACCATAGATGTCTCAAAAATATGTGTAAAGACGTATGTTAATGGAATGGAAAATGATTCGTATCAGGAGTTTTATTTTAGTACGAACAAAATAGGCGAAACCCCTATAACAAAGAGTGGGTCTGACCCATGCAATAATAATTGGAATAGTTTTCATGGAGGATATAGAAACTCTTATGACGTCACTACCATTTTAACTTATGATGTTCCTGTCGATATAATTGGAATTAATAAACGTGAAATATATATCGACGAAGGTGAATCGCTAACTATGCAATTAGGCGAATTCTATCAAACAAATAGTGATGAAAGGAAAATTCAATTTAAGATAGATTCCGTGACAGGTGTCGATTCATGGATTGATTTGAATACAATTAGTATTAATGAAATATGTTCAAAAGGAAGTGTTGATATTGATTTTACTGATATAGCAACAGATGTGATTAATTCAATAAGGGATTGCACAGAGGATGATATTAACAAATATAGGTATAAAGATTCATCAGATTTATATATCAAGAACTTGTGTGTTGCTAGGAACATTCAATTCCGAGTTGTAAAGAAACTGATAGACGACAGTTACACTTATGGCAACATTGTTCAATGCAAGTTCTTTCGCAGTGGTGCAGATTTTGAGGTTTGTAAGGTACGTCGTCCTTCTTGCGGCGGAGTTGCAATTAGAGTTAAAATTGGTAAAAACGATTTGGTGGATTTGAAAAACAAAGGAATCGAGTGGCGAATAAGACATAATGCGTTAGTGTTTATTCTTAGTGCTAATGAATATGAATCTATACAGTATAATGATAAAGATGGGTATTTTGAATTATTAGGAACGCAAAGTGGAGGAAATGAAAATCTAGTTAATTTTCTAAACACACCTAATTCTAACATTTCAGGCAAATGGCAAGTACAATTGGCCATACTCGATAACGATGAAATGAACAAGAAATTTACCGTTCATGATTTTGAAATACCAGAAAGTGCTTCCGACCAAATATCTGGAGAGCAACAAGAAGGGGATGCGGTGTTAAATGATGCCAATAATCCATACGTAATATTGAAAATTACGGATACAGATGAAATACCAAGATTGAATTATAATATTTATTCCTATCCAGGTAATGATTTATTATCCACTATTTCCACAACAAAAAGTCCAAATGGATATGATGAAACAGAAGCACGGAGTGGTTTTAATGAGGCTAATCCCAATTATACTTTTGAAAAATATAACAGCGGAACAGAATCTACGGACAAGGAGAATTACATAAAGGACACGTTTCAATTGTGGTGTGATAAGAGTACAGATCTTATTAAATCAACAATAATTGTAGACAAAGACGGTGAAGAACCCACAACTGATGATTGGGAGCCAACCACAAAAAA
>CALABN010000169.1 GCA_937885735.1 uncultured Bacteroidota bacterium
CGAACTTGGCCTTGAAGACGCGAGTGGCCTGAGACATGTCGCCGAATCCCGAGCGGGCGACGAGCGTCTTGATCGGCTCGTTCGAGGTGCGAAGGGCGTGGCAGAGGAGGTCGAGCCGCTGGGCGGCGATCTCGTCCCGGAGCGTGTGCTTGTAAATGGAGGAGAAGTCGTTTTCGATCTTGCGGATCGAGACATTGAGATGAAAGGCGATGTCGCGGGCCGTCGGCGCATGGCCGTGCTGCAGGGTCTTGCGGATGAAGTCCCGGGCTTCCTGCGCGAGACGGGCGCTGCCGCGCGCATCGACCGATGAGGCACGCTCGGTGACGTCTGCGAGGGAGATCTCGTAGGACGCCTTTCGCGGCGAAAGCCTTTCGCCGATCAGGCGGCGGAGGGTCCGCGCGGCCTCCGTGGCCGCCTTGTGGTGGTCGATCGCATAGCTGGAGAGCGTGGGGAACGTGCGTTCGCAGTACATCGGCGAGTTGCCCGTGCCGATGACGCGCAGCTCGCCCGGCACCCGGATGCCCTTGAGGCGGCAGGTGTCGAGCATCTTGCGCGCGACGTCGTCGCCGTGGACGAACATGCCGCAGGGCTTCGGCATCTTGACGATCCATTTCGTGAAGCGCTCCACTTCCGAGCCGATCAGGTTGACGTTCAGGGTCGAGATCGGGCGGAAGAACCGCGGCATCTGTCCGGTCCGGGCGAAGAGCTGGCGGCGATAGGCCTTCAGGAGCGTGGCGGACTCGTCGGTGAAGTACGGCGCATGCGACGAGCAGAAGGCGTAGGAATTGCAGTTCCGCTTCACGAGCAGGTCGACGACGCGTTCGGCGACGCCGTCGGGGTCGATGTGCGCGTAGCAGATCGACGGGTCGTCCCGCCTGCACATCGTGATCGCGACGAGCGGAGGATGGCTTTCGCCAAGCGCGTTCATCACGCTCGGCGGCGGGACCGTGTAGGAGATGATGCCGTCCATGTTCGCGAGCGCCGACACGTCGGGATCGTCGAAGGTGAACGCATTGAGGAAAATCGACGGATCGTCCTTGATGAAGTCAAGGATGCCCTCGAAGTATTCGCTCAGGTCGCGCGACATCTTCGGCGCCACGAACGCCCAGTTCTGGAACTTACGGCTCATTTGCTCACCATTATATCATCCTTCGGCCGCGCTGGCAACATTGTGGCAGTCGGTAAGCGGACGGATTTCGAAATCGTCGAAGAAGTAGTAGGCGTACATCTTGCCTTTCTTGTTTTTTGTGTCCTTTCCTGTTACAACGTAGTTGGTGTTTTCATAGTTCTTGAAGTTGCCGATGATGAAGAACGACTCGTTGCCTGTTGCCGTGTAAAGCATACAGTAGTGTTTCCACTCTTCGGTGTTGTCGAGAAACAGCCCTTCCTGGTTGTTCAATTGCGACTTGTAGTTCAGATAGGTCTTGTTGCCGTTGGCGATTTTCTGTTCTGTGAAATAGACACTTAACTGGTCGACAGCGAACATTGAGCCGTTTGCCAGTTTGTACCAGAACGAAACGCAATAGACCTGCCCCGCCTTCATAGGCGATTTGAGTTCGCCTTGGATATACTCGCGGAAATCGCGGTCGGTGCCAGTAAGGATTGCGCCCATATAGCCGTTTCCGCTGTGTGGCTGGCTATAGCCTGCAAAGTTGTCGGGAACTTTCACGTCGCCTGTACTGCACTTGTTGAAATAGTCGGGCGTGGTGAATGAAGGATATGTCCAATGTGGTATCAGACGGTGCGACTGGTCCATAAACGTATAGCCTTCGGGGCATTTTTCGTACTCTTCAAATCCTGGATTGAGTACCATATTGTCAACTTCCTGCGCTCCTGCAAACAGCGGGCAAACGCATAAGGCGACAATCAGTTTCTGAAATTTGGTTTTCATTTAGTATTTAGTATTTAAATAGTTAAGAATTAATTCGATTCTTTTTCACACAACTTTAAAGGTATGTATAAAAAGAAAGCGAATGCCTGCAAGTTATCGACACGAAACTAACAATCGCGCATAAACGGCGTGCGGAAGATATTATACAAAAAGCACGAATATTCAATGATTCAATTGTGTAATAAAAACAACTATGTACACACAAATGACAAAGAAGGTTATTCGCAATTCGCCGAGAATTGTTTTGTATGGACTTCTTGCTCAAACAAAGACAAACTGAAATTCCTGAAATACCTATTTGACAATATAGGAATTACGCCAGAAGTGGAATTTGAATTAAAACCACTCAACAACGACTAATCGCACAACGCCCAAACCAACTTGAGAAATGGCTTGGGCGTTTGTTTTCCGCAAAACTCAAACAGAAAAGCGTGAATAATTTTCACGCACTCTTTCTCATCACCGCTATTGCGCAAGGCATTTTGCCTTCCACTAATTTGTACTCCACATTCTCATAACCTAAAGAAAGGAAAAACTGCTTGTAGGTATCCAGAGAGAAATGCTTCTTGAAATCGAGGCCGAGTTTTTGGAGGAAACGGACGCCGAAGTTTGGCTTTCCGTTGTGGGCAACGTTCACGTAGGTGGGGATGATGATCTTTCCGCCAGGCTTGCAGACTCTTTCAAGTTCGCGGAGAGCGCCCTGAGGATCATCGAGAAGGTGGATTACATTGCCAGCCACCACGCAATCGAAGGAAGTATCAGCAAACTCCAAATGCATAATATCAGCACTACGGAACTCCACATTCTGCAACTTGGCGCAACGCTTGCGGGCCTGCTTCAACATACCGTCGGAGAAATCTGTCGCAATAAGACTTGCACATTTCTGAGCCAGCGAATACGAGATCTTTCCCGTTCCGCAGGCACACTCCAACACAGAATCTCCCTCTGACACAAAACTTGCAGTAGCAAGGCCCAATTCCTTATAAACCTTGCCATTATATACATTCTCAAAAAAGTCGTAAAGACCTGAAACCTTGTCCCAAAACATAATGATTGATTTAATTGATTAATGATACAAATATAAGGTTGGTTTTCAAGAAAAAGTGTGTGAAAAATTGACTTCTTCAGTCAGAAGTACCCAAACCTTCTCTTCTAAAAAACGCCTCGGCTGAATACAACGGAATGTTCTCCATCCAAGTCTGATCGATATATGGCTTCATCGACAAACGGAGTCCTTTCAATTGACAATCAGGAAATTCGTTAGTCACAAAGGTATTAAGGGATTTTGACCTGACATTCTCCTCGGCCTTAACTTCCACAGGAACCACCCTATCGTTAGATTGCACTACATAATCAACTTCAAGAGTAGAATTTTCCTTAGAATAATAAAAAATATTCTTGTCCATTTCGGCGTGAAGTTCAAGCGACTTAATCTGAGAGAGAACAAAATTTTCAGTGAAAGAACCCTTAAACTCAGAAAAAACCTGCATCCCAACAAGCATTTCCTTTGAACGCGCTCCAACAAGACAAGCCAGCAAACCACAATCGAGCAGATAAATCTTAAAAGCCGAATCATCGGAATAAAACTTCAAAGGCTCTTTCGGACGGCTTATTCGCTTTACTTTATATATCAGGCCTGCATCCACAAGCCACTGTATCGCCTTCTCGAAATCGGAAGCACGCGAACCCTTGCGCACAACACCAAAAAGGAATTTCTTGTTTTCCTTGGCCAACTGCGCGGGTATGCTCTCCCAAACTTGACGAATCCTGACAACCTCGCTATCAGTATGCTTGCCCATATCCAGATTGTAATTCGACAGAATCGCCCTTTGAATCTTCCTTGTCTGAGATGCGTCGTGAGTATCAATCCATTTCTTGACAGCCTCGGGCATTCCGCCACAGAAATAATACTGTCGCAAATATTCCACAAGCACCTCGTGCTGAATCCTGATAGTCTCCCAGTCGAGTTTGCGCAACGATTCAGCAAGCATATTCCTACCGTTAGCCAAAAGAAACTCATCAAAAGTCATCGGATACATTCTAAGATCATCAATCTTACCAACGGGGAAACTCTCATTTTTGCGCAACGATATCCCAAGCAATGAACCTGCAACCACTACGTGAAGGCTCCTTGCATCTTCACAAAAATACTTCAACGAAGATATTCCATTGGGCACTTCCTGAATCTCATCAAAAAATAGCAATGTTTTATCGGGAACAATTTTCACCTCATAAAATTGCTGTAATTGATAGATAATCCTGTCAACATTAAAATCCGTGAACAAAGTATTGGCAAAAGGATTGTTATGACAATTCACATAAAGCATATTGTCAAACTCCGACTCTCCAAACTTCTTGACAATATAGGTCTTTCCCACCTGACGCGCCCCAAGCACAACAAGCGGTTTATGGTCAACTTTCGACTTCCATTTGAGCAGTTCCTTGTATATATTTCTTTCCATAAACTTCAATTTCGAAAACCAACACTGCAAATGTGCTAAAAACAAACAAATTACACAACAACAATACGATTTTATGAGGGATCAATTATTAAAAAATAACAATTTTATGAGGGATCAATTATTAAAAAATAACAATTTTATGAGGGAACAAACATTCAAAAACCACAATTTTATGAGGATAACCACAAAAAAAAGCCTTCCGAATTCCAAAATCCAGAAGGTTCTTCAATATATATATTTCTCCTAAAATTCATTACTGATATACCAAAATGTTAACATCTTGATTTCAAATACAATATCCACAACAAATTTCCTAACCGCAATTTTCAATCACTGTTATCGTGCAAGGCATCTTGCCTTCCGCAACCTGCACTCCACTTCAGCATATCCAAGACTATCGAAAAACTCCTTATTTTTCTGCGGGAAATGCTACTTTCGCACCCATTATGGAAAACATCGAAATTGAATCAGCGACAACCCGATTTTTGGCGAAAAGCAATTACAAACGGCTTGACATCAAGGCCGTTATGTTTGATATGGATGGTGTCATTTTCAACAGTATGCCATTGCACGCCGAGGCTTGGGTAAAGACATTTGCCGAATGCGGAATATCGTTCTCGAAATATCAGGTTTACCTGAATGAGGGCCGTACGGGCGCATCCACCATTGACGAGGAGTTCCAGAAGGCTTACGGCCGACACAGCACCATTGAGGAGCAGAAGGAAATATATCGGATTAAAAGCGGGCATTTCAAGCAGTTGCCAAAGCCTGAACTTATCCCGAACATTACAGATGTCGTGCAGTTCCTTGCCAACAACAACATAGCCAGGACTATCGTGACTGGCTCGGGCGAAAGCACTACGCTCGACCGCATTGACAGCCTCTTTCCTGGCCTGTTCAACCGTAGCCAAATGGTTACGGCTCCCGACGTGAGTCAAGGCAAGCCGTTTCCCGAACCATATCTTATGGGGTTGCAGAAACTTGGCGTCGCTCCAAACGAGGCAATCGTGGTTGAAAACGCACCGCTTGGCATACG
>CALABN010000170.1 GCA_937885735.1 uncultured Bacteroidota bacterium
GCCCATTTTTGTAATATTTATATTTCAAACGGTGAATTTATAGAACACACCTTAATACATCCTTCAGATAAAAAACAAAGCCGATTTTCTTGTTGAAAATCGGCTTTGTTTTTTTACTACTTTTACAAACGAAGGCAAAAGCCAACAAAACAACATCAAGAACAATGACAAACACAGATTTTTGGGCAGATATTGACAAAATAATCGAAAATAATTATACGCCTGAAGGTTTGATAAAATTAGACACTTATGCATCAGATTTCATCAGCGGGAAATTGGTATATCAACGATTTTCACCGCAAGAACAGCATGGCTGTGCAACTGGAGGTTATGCAAATGTCGTTGCATCCATTATCGCGGGAGCAAAAATTGGCACAAATACTCTCCCTCAAGAGCTCAACGAATTCAAAAGACAGCAACAACGAGCAGCGACGCAAGCAATTCATATAGAAAAATGGGCTCGTGCCGTCAATTGTTGGTTTGAGAACATCGACAACAAAATGACATCACTTTTGGGAGAACAAATTGCTGAAGGTGGAGAAGCTCATGTATATGACCATGGTTCAACCACCGTCAAAACAATTGGATTAGACTATTTCATAGAACCAATTTTGGCTCTTGACCGCATTTCACTTCATAACGCATACTTCCCAGAAACAAAAATGACAGTATTAGGCTTCGGAAGAAATGCAAATAATGAATTTCGCATTCTTGTGGAACAACCTTTTATTGAAGGAACGCATATGTCAGATGACGAGATTCGCATTTATGCTGAAAAAATAGGATTCACACTCAAAAATGCACGAAATTGGACATACGCCACAACTGACATTTACCTCAGCGATATGCACGACGAGAATGTCATCCGAACTAAAAACGGTGTTGCTGTAATCGATTGTGACATACGCATTAATACTCCCGAATGTCATGTGGGAGGCACTCGTCAGTTAACAACTGATGTTTTGTACATATAAATTGTACAAAACGCAGTACTTAAAGACCATTTATTCCACAAATATTGAATTTCAGGTACCTTGCAGGGAACTTATTTAAAATGCAACTCATTTTTTCTTGAGCAAGTTTTCAACCTTTAATTCCTCATATTTTTCAATTTGAGCATAAGGCGAATATTTCTCAACGCTGACAGCATACAGCAATATCTCGTTGCTAAAGCATAGCCACACATTGCCATATTTAAACCTGTCCCCTGGAAAACCGCCCAATTCAGACACTTTCAAATTTTGGTTGTCCGCTTCTGGATTCCCCAAAAGTTTAAGCACATTTTCCTTTGTTGTTCCAATTGGCAATTTAAGGGCCAATGCTGTAATGTTTGCATTGTTTTCCAAAAAGGAATCAATGTTCTCTTCTATATTTCCAAGCGAAGGATTTGATTGTAAAGCTTGAGGTTGCAATGCCTCAATTTTTTCATTCAGCAATGTCACTTCTGCCTTTAATTTGGCAATTTCTTCATAAAGGCTGTCAATTGTTTGACGACTGACTTCGTCATTTGATTGTGCGAATGTCGTTTGTGACAAGATTAGACTTGTCAGCATTGCAAGGAATATGGTTTTCATATAAATAACGTTTTATTCGGTTAATATCTGACACAAAAACGTCATTAATCCTCATCAAAATCGTATTTCGGCGATTTAAGTAAGTTCTTAACACCTTTAGACCAATAAAATTGAGGAAATATTATATTATTCGAATATGATTCTATGCCAACAGCATAATATAAAACCCCACCTTCAAACAACAACCATACATTCCCATATTTTCTTGTAGAATAAACCCCTCTATCTGTTGCCGAATTAGCACAAGGTCCCCTGCCGTCAGGGTACCCCATTATCTTCTCAACATCTGCCAAACTCGCGCCAACCTGAAATTGCAATGCCAATTTCGTTTTTATGTTGATTTCATCTATATAATTGTCAATTTTGGCTTTGACGGCTTCATATTGTGTCTTTAAAGCCTGTTCTTTTGCCTGCGTTTCCTCAAGTTCCTTCAGCTTCTGCTCCAATTCCACAATGTGGTCTTTTGATTTTTCAAGAGCCACTTGCAGACTGTCAATCGAGACATCGTTCTTCCTGTCCTCTATCGACTTGTTTATTCTACGCACAACATCCGAAGGGTCAATGGTTATCTCCGCCTTGACATAATATGTCGAGCCGTTCCATTGTTCGTCAATAATCTTTGTTTCAGCAACTCCCACGCTCAACTGCCTAATCTCGTTGGTGTAAAAGTCCTTCGAGACCTTGATGCCGTCGTCTTCCACATCATAATTGACATAACTTTCAATATACACGCCAAGTTCCTCAATCAGCAGTCCTTTTACCACCGACAAGGCCTGCGCCCTTGCCGTCAACTTGCTGTCCGATTCTGATGCCTGATAGTTGTATTCCCTTACAAACACTTTCGTTTCGGCATGGCACACGGCACTCAAAGCCAAGCATATTGCCACTGATATCGATTTTATGTTTTTCATATTGATTATTGTGTTAATACCGCAATTAAGACGTGATTAGCCGTGATTTGGTTGCGTCAAGCAAAAAAAAATCACGGCTAACTATGCATCAAATATTCAATTTTATCTATTACTTACACCTTAAAACACCTCTATTTCAGCCACTTGTCGAGCCAAGCAAAGAATGTCCGTTGCCACAAGATGCCGTTTTGAGGCTGAAGAACCCAGTGGTTTTCATCAGGGAAAATAAGCAATTCGGCAGGTACGCCACGCAATTTCGCTGCCGCAAATGCCGACATGCCTTGCGATGCCAATATTCGGTAATCCTTCTCTCCATGTATGCACAATATTGGCGTATCCCATTTATCGACAAACTTGTGAGGCGAGGTGGCATACGAACGTTGAGCCACTTCATTGTCCTTGTCCCAGAAAGGTCCGCCAATGTCGTGATTCTCGAACCACATTTCCTCTGTCTCAAGATATTGCTGTTCAAAGTTGAACATTCCGTCATGGGCGATGAATGCCTTGAAACGCTTTTCGTGATGTCCCGCAATCCAATACACCGAATAGCCTCCGAAACTTGCGCCCACACAGCCCAAATGTTCCGTATCGACCCAAGGCTCCTTGCTGTAAGTGTCAATTGCGGTAAAATAATCCTTCATGCAAAGGCCGCCATAATCGCCGCTTATCTCCTCTAGCCATTCCATGCCGTAGCCATACAAGCCACGGCGGTTTGGCGCCACTATTATGTAGTCGTTGGCTGCCATAATCTGGAAATTCCAGCGGTAACTCCAGAACTGGCTCACCGGACTTTGCGGCCCGCCTTCGCAGTACAGCAATGTAGGGTACTTCTTGCTGGCGTCAAATTTAGGCGGATAAATAACCCAAACCTGCATTTGCTTGCCGTCGCAAGTTTCCATCCAGCGTTCCTCCACCTTGCCAAAATCCATTTGGCTTAGCAATTGCCTGTTTTCAAAAGTTATCTGTTTCTGGTCGCCAGATACGGGATCGACAACATATATGTCGTTTGGCACGCTCATCGAATGACGAACTGCCACCAACTTGTCTCCTGCCAACGCTACCGACTCATAATCATGCTGACCAACAGTTATCTGCTTGAATATTTTTGAATTGATATCAGCATTGTAGATTTGGATTGTTCCGTGCTGGCAACTTATCAAATAGATGCTTTTCCCTTCGGCATCCCAAACAAACTGTTCAACACTCTGGTCCCATCCTTCACTCACGTCTGTACGCTGACCAGTAGCCAGCTCTATCACCATCATGCGGTTCTTGTCCGACTCGCATCCGTCACGCTCCATGCTCTGAAATGCAACCATTGTCCCGTCAGGTGAAAAGGCAGGATTGATGTCGTAGCCCATCATACCTTCAGTAAGATTCTTCACCGTCTTGCCTGCGGGAATATCATATAGGTAAATATCTGAATTTGTTGATATTGCGTATTCCAAGCCAGTCTTTTTGCGACATGTGTAAGCAATGGTTTTGCTGTCAGGCGAAAAAGCGAGTTGTTCAATGCCGCCAAACGGTTTCATCGGGCACTCAAACGGCTCGCCTTCAAGAATGTCACGCTCATTTGATGTAGCAGTTCCGTCATAATCGAGCAGGAATGGATGCGGGACTGTCTCAACCCATTCGTCCCAATGACGATACATAAGCGATTCGGTAATCTTTGCCGATGATTTTGGCATGTCACTGTTAACTTGCAATGTATTCCCCTGAATACTATGGATAAGAACAATTTTTTTCTCGTCAGGTGAGAAGAGATAATCTTCCACGTCCATATCGGAGAAACTTATTTGCACCCTGTCGGTACCATCATTCTTCATTTTCCAAAGCTGCATCTTCTTATTCTTGTCAGCATGAAGGAAAGCAATTTCTTTTCCGCCATTGATGTATTTTGGAGCAGAGCCCTTACCTAATTTTGCAGGTAAAACATTATCGGCAGAATACTGCTTGATGATAGTATTACCTTTATTTTTCTTCACATCGTACTTTGTAACGTTGTAAACAATGTTTTTACCATCTGGCGATGCCGTGGCACTGCCTACTCTACTCATTGCCCAAAGTTTTTCTGGTGTAAACGTACGATCTTGAGCATTTACTAAACTGCTTAATGCCATAACGAAAGTTAAAAATAAAATCTTTTTCAAACTCTATATCG
>CALABN010000171.1 GCA_937885735.1 uncultured Bacteroidota bacterium
TTCAGATATGAACTAACATTTAATCTTTTGCGTGCTTTTGAATTTTTGTCGTCATTATGACTGAAACGACATAAAAAATGCGTTCAGTCAAATGAAAAACGGCAACAAGTCAGTTTTAAACACAACATATCATATTAAATAATATTTATTTAAAATTTAAAAAAAATGATGTTGTATATAGGTTGTTCAAAATGTTGAAAATTGTCAATGATTTTATTTTGAAAAATCGATAACGGAAGTCAGTAACACTGTTTTCAACAATAATGAAAATAACCTTATATTGATTTTAAATAATTTATGACAACGAATGAACAGATTGTTAATATTATGAAAGTGCAAAAATAATTAACAATGGTTCATTGTTATTATGTGGTCCGAAGTGTTGATTTTATTGAAAAAATAAGGCGATAAAAAATTTTGCAATTAATATTTCTTGTATATCCATTCCTAAAAATAAAAAGCAAGAAAAACTTTAGAGAAATAATCAACAATGGTAAACATTCCAATTAACATAAATTAACAAACAAAATGGTTCAAAAAGTCCGTTTTCAGACTAAATAGTTTAAAAAAAGCGACTTAAATTGTTTAAAAAAATAATTGGTGTTTTTCTTGCAAAAAAACAAGTGTTTGTAATTTAAACAGAAATGAAAAATCATCAGTTGTTAATATCGTTTTACACTGCGTAATCGTTTATATTTTGTCTGAATTACATATTCGCAATAAAGCAATTTATAGAAATCCCCTTAAATTAGTATGTTTGTGGCTTATATGGTGAGTTAAATTCACCGTTTTAAATATGTATGAAACTAAATGGGATATATACACTTTATATAACCCGCCTATATTTACAAGACAATGAGGTTTAGATACAAGGAAGTAATATTTTGTTTGTCATTGGTTTTGGCTTTTGGATGTGCAAAGCAGTCGGCACCAACAGGTGGTCCGAAAGACGAAAATCCGCCAGTTCCATTGCGCAGTAATCCTGTCAATTATTCAACAAATTTCAAGGGTAAGAAATTCATTGTCGAATTCGACGAGTTCATCGACCTGAAGAATGTAAGTCAGGAATTGCTTGTGTCGCCTATGCTTGAGAAAAAGCCGAAGGTGATAATGCGTGGCAAGAAAATGGTTGTGAAAATAAACAACGAACTGCAGGACAGCACCACTTACAACTTCAACTTTTTCAATTCTGTTACCGACCTTAACGAAAACAACGTGCTTGAAAATTTCCAGTTTGAATTTTCAACTGGCGACACATTCGACTCAACTTACGTTGGCGGACAGATTGTAGATGCTTTCAACGGCAAGCCAATGAAAGGCGTGTATATAATGCTTTACAGAAATATGGAAGATTCGACGCCTCGAACCCAAAAGCCTGACTGCATTGGACGTACAAACGACGACGGCTATTTCATTGTTCCAAATATGAAGGCTGGCGTGCCTTACCATATGTTCGCGCTCAAGGATTTGAACAACAACAAGAAATTTGACCCAAACGAGGAAATTGCATATCTCGACAGCACAGTCCAACCTTCATTCAAACCAATGGAAGTGACTGATACTCTGCGATTGATAAAAAAAATATCGCGTGACCGAAAAGACACTACATTCTATGACTCAATACACACATATACTATAATGGTGACCACCATTGACGACATAAGCCTCAATCTGTTCAAGGAAGAAAGTCACATTCAGTATATGCACGACGTGTACCGTCATAGTCAACGGCAAATGGCAGTGGCGTTCAACGACGTGATTGACAGCGCATTTTCACTAACTCCAATAATTGACACTATATGCTCTGAAAACTGGTGTCTGTTTGAAGGCGAGCAAATTTCCGATTCCGTTGTCTTCTGGCTTACCGATTCAATACTTTACAAGCGCGACACCCTCAAGATGCAGGTCTGCTATACAATGAAGGACTCTAACAATGCCGATTACGTCCAGTGCGACACTCTTGAGTTCATAACTAAAGTTGATACAAAGAAGTCAAAGCAGGACAACAAAAAAGGCGGTTTGCTTTCGCGATTGAACAAAAACGAATCTAAAAAAGAGAAGAAGGAAGAAAAGAAAGTTTCTGAACTAAAAGTGAAACACAATCTTGACAAGGCTCTCGACTTGAAAAAGCCTATCATATTGACAATGAACTATCCTATAGCCGAATACAATTGCGACAGCGTGGTTCTTAAAAAAACAGAAGATGAAGGCGACACCAATATCAAGTTTTCTGTAAGCAAAGAACAAAACACTGACCGTATATTCAATCTTGAATTTGCGAGCGAGGAAAATTCACAATATGTAATAATAATACCAACTGGTTCATTCATTGATATTTACGGAAATACAAACGACACAATTGTTCAGAAATTCAAGACACAGACAACCGATTATTATAGTAGCATAATAATGAACCTTGTTGGCTTGAAATGCAACAATTCGGTTATTCAACTACTTGACCCAAAAGAAGTTGTCTTGCGCGAATATTATATAACAAGCGACACAACGCTAACCATTGACTATCTGTCACCTGCTAACTATATGTTGAAATTGTACTACGATGAAAACGCTAATGGCAAATGGGACACAGGCAAATTCAGCGAGCACCGTCAGCCAGAACGCGTATTTTATTTTGGTGAAACAATAGAAACAAAATCGGGGTGGGATATGGAATATACGTGGAATGTTGAATAATGCGCCGTCTTCTGTCCATATTGTTGATATTTATTTCTTGCTCAACAATTTGCAGGGCACAACTGACATATATATCAGACAAGTTTCAGGTTGGCGAATCATTCAAACTTGACATATACTACAATTGGGGTTTCATCTGGCTAAATGCAGGTTGGGCAACGTTTGAAATCCGCGACACAACGTGGAACGGACAAAAGGCGCTTCATTTATTGAGCAAAGGTTCCACACACTCTGGCTACGACTGGTTCTACAAGGTCCGCGACACATACGAGGCAGTTGTGGAACCGAAGACATACAGTCCGTATTGGTTTCACTGCAACACCAACGAGGGCGGATATATTGACAAGGAAATAACTACATTCAATTACAAAGACAGCATTGCGATAGCAACCACTGAAACTTCAAAACGCGGGCAAAGAATTGACACTCTGAAAATCAACCCAAACATAACCGATTTGGTTTCAGCAATATATAAATGCCGTTCTATCGATTTTTCAAAAATAAAAATAGACGAGCAGGTGCCTGTTCCAGTGCTTGTGTGCAACAAGATTTACAATCTGCATTTCAGATATTTAGGTAAGGAAGATGTGACCACAAAGGACGGAATAATCTACCATTGCCGAAAATTTGCGGTTATGATGGTTGACGGAACCATTTTCAAAGGTGGCGAGGACCTTACCGCCTGGATAACCGACGACCTGAACTGCGCACCAGTTATGATGGAAGCAAAGATTGCCGTTGGCTCTGTCAAGGCATTTTTGAAAGAGATAAAGGGAAACAAATGGGAAGTGAAAACAGAAACGGCAGGTAAATAGGCAGTGTTATTTGGAACATACCTTTATCTTTGCCCGCAGAAAAGAACTATTATGGAAAACAGAAACTTCACCGTCGGTATAATAATATCTACTTACAATTCACCAAAATGGCTTGAAAAAGTATTGTGGGGATATGAGTGCCAGACAGTAAAGCCAGACGAGATAGTAATTGCCGATGACGGTTCAAAAGACGACACGCGCCAACTGATAGAGAGTTTTGCATCACGCTTGCCAATAAAGCACGTTTGGCACGAGGACCGCGGATTCCAAAAATCGGAAATACTGAACAAGGCATTAGTGGCTTCAACAGCCGACTACCTTATTTTCACTGACCAGGACTGCATTCCACGAGCCGACTTTGTTGAGATTCACTGTCGATATGCCGAACGTGGGTATTTTCTTTCGGGCGGATATTTCAAACTACCAATGGACATAAGTCTGCAAATAACACGTGAAGATGTTGAAAGGCAGCGGGCATTTTCGCTAAAGTGGCTGTTTGCACAAGGTCTGAAAAAGACGTTCAAATGCACCAAACTGTTGGGCAAGCCTGGATTTGCCAATTTTATGAATACCGTGACACCAACCAAAGCCACGTGGAATGGTTGCAATGCATCGGGCTGGCGCGACGACGCGTTCCGTGTCAACGGCTATAACGAAGAGATGCACTATGGCGGACAGGACCGCGAGTTTGGCGAACGATTGTTCAATTTGGGCATAAAATCGAAACAGATACGCTATTCTGCCATTTGTCTTCACCTCGACCACAAGCGTCCGTACAAGACAAAAGAGACAATGGAAAAAAACTACACCATACGCAAGAACACACGCCGAAACAAGATTGTTGAAACGCCAAACGGAATTTGCAAAAAATAAAATGGAGAAAAAAGCTGCACTAATCGAATTCAACACGTGGCATTCAGAGTGTTTATATCCGCAGTTATTGTTTTTGCAATCTGCAGGATACGAAGTGACACTTTTTTGTGATGAACGTCAACAAAAGAACATAACCGACATTGCAAGCAAAGCATCATCGGTTGTTTATTTTGATATGAAGAAATTCAAATCATTACTGAAAGTGCGACGAATCATATTGAATCAACATATCAACATAGTTATTTTAAATACGGCACAAGGCAATAAAGCCATAAAGTTCACATTGTTGCCATTTCCTAACAGAATCAAATTTTTTGGTACAATACACAATCTTGGAAAATTAAATACAAGCCTAGGACAAAGCCTAATCTGTCGTAGAGTGCATAATTTATTTATACTAGCTGATTATCTAAAGTATTCTGCACCAACAGACAAATATAATATACAGCCATATTCACCGTGTTATCTTCCAGATTATTTAGAAGTTAACATAGACAAGCCTAAAGGACAGATATGGGCAGTAGTGCCGGGTTCTGTTGAATACAAACGGCGAGACTATGACTATTTACTAAAAATGGCACAAAATCCAGAGTTTCCAACCAATGTACGAATCGTAATTCTCGGAAATTCAAGCAAAGGAGAGGGGCCATTATTTACAGAGAAAATAAATCAATTAGGACTTGCAGAAAAATTCGTAACGTTCAATCAGTTTGTGTCCAATGACATTTTTTATGCTTATATACGAAAGGCAGATTACCTATTGGCACTTATAAATCCAGATTCAGATTTTGCAGAAGACTACATTCATAAAAAACTGTCAGGTACATTTATTACTTCAAAAGCCGTCGGTCGTAATTTGCTCATTCACTCAATGTTTGCTGAATTGAAATCTTTCAATTATCCTTCAGTATTTTATAAAAATGACGCTGAATTTTTACAATTATTGGGCAATCCACAATCAGTTAAGTGGGAGCAGCCAAATTTTGAATTGGACAAAAAGGATTACCTTTCTTTAATCGAAAATCAGCAATAACCCTAAAAAACAAGTTGATATATTAAAATAAATTTTACTTTTGCCCTCGAATCAGAAAATGATGAAAAATTTAATGAACATAGTTGTTTCTGCTCGCGTGGTCGTGGTGGTCTGCGAATAAGGAAGGGCTGTGCAATTAAATAAGATATAAAAACATTGTGAGCCCTTCCATTTAGGAGGGGCTTTTTATTTTGAATAAATTTTTAAAAAAATGAAACATACACTACGAAGCGCACAAACTACCGAAGGTAGAAGAATGGCCGGTGCGCGCGCCCTTTGGGTGGCAAACGGTATGAAACGTGAGCAAATGGGCAAGCCAATCATTGCCATTGCCAATTCATTCACTCAATTTGTTCCAGGTCACACTCACCTGCACGAAGTCGGCCAACTTGTAAAGGCTGAAATAGAGAAACTTGGCTGCTATGCCGCCGAATTCAACACCATAGCCATTGATGACGGAATAGCAATGGGCCACGACGGAATGCTTTACTCTTTGCCTTCACGTGACATAATAGCCGACTCTGTTGAATATATGTGCAATGCTCACAAGGCTGATGCACTTGTATGCATAAGCAACTGCGACAAAATAACACCAGGAATGCTTATGGCAGCAATGCGCCTGAACATTCCAACAGTATTTGTTTCGGGCGGACCAATGGAGGCAGGTAAATGGAATGGCGAAAACGCCGACCTTATAACAGCAATGGTCAAGGCAGCCGACACTTCAATCAGCGACAAGCAGGTTGAGGAAATAGAGAACTGCGCTTGTCCAGGATGCGGTTCCTGCTCAGGAATGTTCACAGCCAATTCAATGAATTCACTTACGGAAGCCATAGGATTGAGCCTTCCAGGCAACGGCACAATTCTTGCAACTCACGCAAACCGCATTCAATTGTTCAAGGATGCAGCCGCACTCATTGTCAAGAACGCATATAAATATTATGAAGAAGGCGACGAAAGTGTACTTCCGAAGAGCATAGCAACACGTCAGGCATTCTTGAATGCAATGACACTAGACATTGCCATGGGTGGTTCAAGCAACACTGTCCTTCACCTTTTGGCTGTTGCCTATGAGGCTGGAGTGAATTTCAAAATGCAGGATATAGATATGTTGAGCCGCAAGGTTCCATTCCTTTGCAAACTGGCGCCTAACACACAGAAATATTCTATCCAGGAATGCAACCGTGCTGGTGGCATCTTGGGCATTCTCAACGAACTGAACAAGGTTGGACTGCTTGACACATCAGTAAAACGTGTCAATGGAGCGACACTTGCCGAAGACTTGAAGAAATACTATATCTGCGGAAGCACAATCGACCCTGAAGCACAACGCATCTATGAAAGTGCGCCTGCTGGCAAATTCAGCACAAAGATGGGGTCGCAATCAACAAAATGGGAATCGTTTGACACCGACCGCGCCAATGGTTGCATTCGTGACGTTGAACACGCATATTCAAAAGACGGCGGTCTTGCAGTTCTTTTCGGCAACATTGCAAAAGACGGCTGCATCATAAAGACAGCAGGCGTTGACGAAAGTTTGTGGCATTTTAGCGGACCAGCAAAAGTGTTTGATTCACAAGAAGATGCTTGTGAAGGCATTTTAGGAGGAAAGATTAAGGCAGGAGACGTTGTGGTAATCACAAACGAAGGACCAAAAGGCGGACCAGGAATGCAGGAAATGCTTTATCCTACTTCATACATAAAGAGTATGCACCTTGGCAAGGAATGTGCACTCATCACCGACGGACGTTTTTCAGGTGGCACATCAGGCTTGTCAATCGGCCACATATCGCCAGAAGCAGCCGCAGGCGGAGCAGTCGGCAAAATTGTTGACGGCGACATCATTGAGATAGATATTCCTACACGTTCGATAAACGTCAAGTTGAGCGATGCTGAACTTGAAGCACGACCAATGCGTCCATTGACCCGCAAGCGTGTTGTGGCAAAGTCGCTAAAGGCATACGCAAGTATGGTAAGTTCAGCCGACAAGGGCGCGGTGCGTATTATTCCGGAATGATGGTTTTCGCACAGATGACACAGATTTTCGATAAATGATTTTGATGTAGGGACGCGGCATTGCCACGTCCGTTGAATTGAGAAACAAAAAGTTATGGAATACGATTATCGTAAATTGAATTACGGCGAACTGAAGCAAATGCAATTAGGGTTGACACCTGAAAATGTTTGCTCTCGTGTATTTGATTATTTTGGTTTTCCCAATGCACAAGGATTATGTGACGAGGATTCTTCGCACATTGCGGATAGCATTAAAAATGCGGAATCTGTGCTTTTGATTGATGGAGAAACACCCGTTAAAGGCCGTATTCAAGAAGTTACCGAATTAATCAAGGGTGAATTATCGCAATATTTATCGGCTGCCGATAATGTTTATTTATTGTTTGTCAGCCCCCCAAAAAAGCGTTTAACACTCAAAGAAGAAAAAGCCATTCAAGATTTAAACGATGACCATTTCTGGTGTTGTCTCAATTATGAAAACTACAAGTTAAAAGATGAAACACGTTTGCATATCATTGCAATAAATGAGAAAGAGGGTGTTCACGATGAAGCCGAAGAAATGGATGTCTTTCTTGATGAGATGAACGAAGTAAATCTTGGCGAATACAACGATGTTTTGAGAAAACAGGCCGCTGATTATGCTAAATCTTCTATTGGCGACCCCGATAATCATTCTGATGCTGTTGCTGAAGCGATTGTAGATTTTTTAAAAGGAGCTGAAGTAGCCATTGAACTTTCGACAAACAATTCAGAATCTTTATCTTTTGACGGAAAATTTGACAAAACTGAATCCGCCATTCTTAAGGATGTAGTAATTGATGACCTTGGACAATATGAAAAGGCTTTGATTAACGAAGCGTTATCTTTCGCAGAATCAACAATATACCCTTATAATGACATAGTTTCAATGTATGTAACTGTGCAGAGTTTTTTGGATGGCGCGTCAGCGGCTCTTAAACTTATTAAGGGAGAAAAATAGTTTTTCTTAAATAAAAATACTGATTATGGAAACTAAAACAACCATTCGCAAAATGTTAAGCGGCAACTATATAAGTGTGCCGAAATATCAGCGAGCTTACTCGTGGGATACCGACAAGCAAGTAAAGCAGTTTTTTGTAGACATAGAAGATTATATAGTAAGTAATTCAAAAACACCTTACTATTTTGGCCATTTTTTGTTTGAAAATGGTGGTTCAGATAAATATGACATTATTGATGGTCAACAAAGGTTGACAACGATTGAAATATTCCTTTCAGCGGTTTTTAATCAATTAGAAAAAAAACGAGAGTTAACTGATGATGAGAAAGAAATCAAAGAAGATACTATTAAAAGAAATTCTAAATACAGATTTTCCACGGTAGAATATGACAATCATTTTTTTAAAGATTATGTTATAGATGGTACAAAAACTTCTAAAAAAAATATTGAAACAATATCTGCAGAAAGAATAGCAGACGCTTTTGATTTTTTTAAAAAAGAATTGAAAAACAAAACCATATCTGATTGTGAAAAATACATTAATAGTGTGATAAATTCAGCCTGCACTACTCATATTGTGAATGAAGAAGCTGAAGCTATCCAAATGTTTATATTTCAAAACAATAGAGGCAAACTTCCGACCAAACTTGAAATAATTAAAGCTCAGTTTATGTACGAAGTACAAATATCGTCGATTGACGAAGAGTCAAAGACTGAGAAAATTAAAGAATTGCAAGAGCGTTTTGAACATATATACAAAGCAATAGCTTCTATAGAAAACCATATAAACGAGGATGATGTATTGTTGTACGCACTTAGAGTTTACTTTAATACTTTTGATATAGATGTTTCTACAGAAAGAATCGAAAAAGAATTAAAGGATAAGAATTCTTCTATTCGTTTTATTATGGATTTTACTCTTGAACTTGAAAATAGTTTTGAGAGTCTTAAACCATTTTTTAACGAAAAGAACAACTACAAAATTTACTCTTTAGCATTGCTTGGCAAAACACAACTAATGCCTTTCGTAATAAAAGCATATGAATACAACATTCCAGATACTGAGAAGGCAAAACTTTTTACCGCATTAGAATCCCTTGTGCTGCGTCATAGAATAATTGGTACCAGAGCACACCTTGAGGACAGAATAAAAAATGAATATAAAAATTTCACAAAGGATAATCTTGATGTAAATATTATCGTAAATCATATTAAATGGTTTGAAAGGGATGTTGATAAATCTTGGTGGTGGTGGCGTTATTGGTCAGACGAGGCTTTCAAAAATGCCTTGCAAGGTGGGTTAGACCATAATATAGCCAAACATTTACTTTGGAAATATGAAAATTATTTGCGCTCACCACAAAAACCAGGTTATAAGTTTATTCCTATGAGTCAAATTGTTAAACCAGAGTTGGAACATATTGCCCCACAAACACCAACAGACGGTTCACCTATTGCAGCAGGATATTGCAAGTATGATGACGAATTTGTAAATAACTATTTGGATTGTTTAGGAAATTATTTGTTGATTTCTAAATCTCACAATTGCTCAATAGGTAACGTACCTTTTAAAGAAAAACGCGATTCATACACTGTGCTTGAGCAGCAAAGAGAAGTTCAAAAGATGACAGAGGACAAAGAGATTTGGAATAAACGTAAAATTGATGAAAGACACAAAAAGATAGTAAAATTCATTCTTGAAGAATTATGAAAGAAACAATAACGGGAGCCGAAGCATTGATGCGCTCACTTGAAAACGAGGGCGTTGACGTAATGTTCGGCTATCCAGGCGGTGCAATAATGCCGACATTTGATGCACTCTACGACCATACAAAGAAACTTAACCACATTTTGGTACGCCACGAGCAGGCCGCCGCACATGCCGCACAAGGCTATGCACGCGTAAGCGGCAGGGTAGGAGTCTGCCTTGTAACCAGCGGACCTGGTGTGACAAACACCATAACAGGCATTGCCGATGCAATGATGGACAGCACACCAATAGTGGTTATTGCAGGTCAGGTTGGAGCATCTTTTTTGGGTAGCGATGCCTTTCAGGAAGTTGACCTTGTGGGCGTTACGCAGCCAATCAGCAAATGGGCGTACCAGATACGTCGTGCCGAAGACGTGGCTTGGGCAGTAAGCCGTGCCTTCTACATTGCCAGCACCGGCCGTCCAGGCCCTGTTGTGCTCGACTTTGCAAAAAACGCACAAGTTGGAATGGTAGAGTACGAGCCACAGCATATCGACTTCATTCGTGGATATGTTCCTGTTCCTGACACTGACAGCAAGTCAATAGAAAAAGCCGCAGAATTGATAAATGCAGCCAAAAAGCCACTTGTGCTTATTGGACAAGGAGTAGAGATTGGCAATGCACAGGCAGAGATAAAGGAATTCATTGAGAAGGCCGATATGCCAGCAGGCCGCACATTGCTCGGTTTGTCGGCACTGCCTACCGACCACAGGCTGAACGTTGGAATGCTTGGAATGCACGGCAGCCTTGCATCAAACGTGAAGACACAGGAGTGTGACTTGCTGATAGCCGTCGGTATGCGCTTCGACGACCGCATAACTGGCAAGTTGAGCACATACGCCACACAGGCAAAGAAGATACATTTCGACATAGACCCTTCTGAAATAAACAAGAATGTGAAGGTTGACGTGGCAGTGCTTGGCGACTGCAAAGACACACTGGCCGCAGTAACCAAATTGCTCAAGAAAAACAGCCACACAGAGTGGATAGAGAGTTTCAAGCCTTATTTTGAGAAGGAGCAGAAGATAGTTATAGAAAAGGAACTGCATCCAACCGAAGGGCCTATCAAGATGGGAGAGGTTATAGATGCCGTGACCAGACAGACAGGCAACAAGGCTGTAATGGTTACCGACGTAGGTCAGAACCAGATGATGGCAGCCCGTTATTTCAAGTTCACGCAAAAACGCAGCGTGGTCACTTCAGGCGGAATGGGAACCATGGGATTCGGCATACCTGCAGGCATTGGAGCAGCCTTTGGCGCGCCGGATCGCGACATTTGTGTTTTCCTTGGCGATGGCGGACTGCAAATGACCATGCAGGAATTTGGAACAATAATGGAGCATCAGGTGCCAGTCAAACTTATCTTGATGAACAACACATTTTTGGGCAATGTAAGACAATGGCAGGCAATGTTCTTTAATTGTCGCTACTCGTTTACGCCAATGACAAACCCCGATTTCATGAAATTGGCGGAGGCATATAACATTCCTTGCCAGACAGTTGTCGACCGCAAGGACTTGGCTTCGGCCGTGAAGACAATGATGGACACCAAAGGTCCATACTTGCTTCAGGTGGCAGTTGAAAAGGAAGGCAATGTATTGCCAATATGCGCACCAGGCCACGACGTTGACGATATGGTATTGGAATTTAAATAGACATCTTATTTTATTATGGAACAAGACAATAAGACATTATATACGATTCTGGTGTTTTCAGAAAACCTGGCAGGCTTGCTTAACCAGATAACAGCCGTATTCACACGCCGACAGGTAAACATTGAAAGCCTGAATGTTTCAGCATCAAGCATCAAGGGCATACACAAATATACCATTACATGCTTCAGCGACGAGGACACAGTTGACAAGATAACCCGTCAGATTGAAAAGAAGATAGACGTCATACATGCCAGATATTTCACCGATGATGAAATATTCATACAGGAATGCAGTCTGATGAAGATTTCAACGCCAGTAATGTTGAAGGAGAAACAGGTGTCGAAGCAGATAAGAATCCATAATGCAAGCATAGTTGAGGTAAATTCAACCTATGCCATTGTGACAAAAAGCGGACTGACAGAAGACATTGAATCACTTTACGAGGCACTGAAAAAATGCAATTGCGTGTTGCAGTATGTACGGTCGGGCCGCATAGCAATCACAAAAAGTTATGTGGAGCACATCAGCGACTACATAAACGAGCGCGAAAAAAGGTATCTTGATTCCAAATCGTAAGTATTTTATTGATTTTAGGAATAAAAAAGGTGAATAATGTATTTAAAGTCCTACTTTCGCATTCTAAAAAATTGAATAAATAGTTTTATTATTAATCAAAACACAATAAAATGGCACAAATGAATTTTGGCGGTGTTATCGAGAACGTGATGACCCGCGAAGAATTTCCATTGGAAAAGGCACGTGAAATATTGAAGAACGAGACAATCGCCGTTATTGGTTACGGTGTTCAAGGTCCAGGTCAGTCACTCAACTTGCGCGACAACGGTTTCAACGTAATAGTTGGCCAACGTGCAGGCAAGACATTTGACAAGGCAGTTGCCGACGGCTGGGTTCCTGGCAAGACATTGTTCTCAATTGAAGAGGCTGCAGAAAAGGCAACAATCATCATGTGCTTGCTTTCAGACGCTGCAGTAATGAGCGTTTGGCCAAACCTTCAAAAGTATCTTACTCCAGGCAAGGCTCTTTATTTCTCACATGGCTTTGCAATTACCTGGAACGACCGCACAGGTTGCGTTCCTGCAAAAGACATCGACGTCATCATGGTTGCTCCTAAGGGTTCAGGTACTTCACTTCGTACCATGTTCCTTGAAGGCCGTGGCTTGAACTCTTCATACGCAGTTTATCAAGATGCAACAGGCAAGGCAATGGACCGTACATTGGCTCTTGGCATCGGCATTGGTTCTGGCTACTTGTTCGAGACTACTTTCCAACGCGAGGCAACATCAGACCTTACTGGTGAGCGTGGCTCACTTATGGGTGCCATTCAAGGCTTGCTTCTTGCTCAATACGAAGTATTGCGTGAGAATGGCCATACACCTTCTGAGGCATTCAACGAGACAGTTGAGGAACTTACTCAATCACTTATGCCATTGTTCGCTAAGAACGGCATGGACTGGATGTACGCTAACTGCTCAACAACCGCTCAACGTGGCGCTCTTGACTGGATGGGCCCATTCCACGACGCTATCAAGCCAGTTGTTGAGAAACTTTACGCTTCAGTAAAATGCGGCAACGAAGCTCAAATTTCTATCGACGCAAACTCAAAACCAGACTATCGTGCTGGCCTTGAAAAAGAACTTAAGGCTTTGCGCGAAAGCGAAATGTGGCAGACTGCCGTTACTGTCCGCAAGTTGCGTCCAGAAAACAACTAATAGGCATTGCGCCAATCAAAATAAAAGGCTGTCCATTTGGACAGCCTTTTTTATTTAGGATTTAGAAATAAAATTTAATAAATACCATCTTAATTATCAGTTACGAATTATTAATTGATTTGCTACATTTGGTCCGTTTTTAATCAATAATGAATCAATGGTTTCCAAAGAAATGGTGTCTTGTTCACTTTTGTCGTAAATGGTAATAAGGAAGAGATCTGTTGAGACTTGGGAAGTTACGACCGTAAATGTAATGACCCGTCCTCCACCACGTTTTCCTTTTCCTTTCGATTCAATTGAAAGACGCACTTTGCGCAATCCGCCTCCCAACGATACACCCGTTTCTGGGTTTTTCAAAAGTTCGCCCACCAAACGTGCAATGTCGTCTCCCAAGGAAACATAACGTTTTTTCAAGCGTTTTGCTTCTTTATCGAAGGTTTCTGTAGTCTTTATTTGCGCAGCTCTTTAAGCAGTTCTTCGACTGGACGGGTTCTTCCTGCCTTAACATCTTTTAAACCGAAATCGATGCTTTTAATTATTGCATCTTGACAGTTTTTCTTTTTTTCATCTTTCAGAATCTTTTCAAATGCCAATTGCAAACTAAGCAACAAATCGACATCTTCGATGCTTAGGATTTCCTTTGCTAACAATGCTTTTTGAGCCTCAAGTTCTATTGCTGTCATATTTTTATCATTTAACACGGCAAAAATAATATATTTCCCATAAACACAAATAATCATTAATTATCCAAAAATGAATTGGATAATAAAATAAGAATTACAAAAGATACTAAAAACATATTATCTGGAATATGGTAATTATATTTGCACATATCATCACTTGGTCTAA
>CALABN010000172.1 GCA_937885735.1 uncultured Bacteroidota bacterium
TATCAATGATTAATAGTTCTGCCATCATATCGGTATCAATTTGCAAACGCCCGGCAGTATCAAGAATTAAGACATTATATCCGTTTTCTTTTGAATTCTATCTTTTAAAACCTTTGGATATCAAGGATTTTTCAAAACAGATTGACTCTCTTGAGCATTCAAAAAGTCCTAGAGAAGCCAAAGAAAATGCGGAAGCTTCAACAGCTTCATCAGCTAAAAAGCTTACTGTCAAATGTGTCGGTCAGTTCTCCTGTTATACAGAGGATCAGCCAGATAAACCAGTTACATTTAGAACAACAAAAACAGCTGAATTATTTGCTTTATTAATAAACAAATATAAATCTCCATTATCCAAATATGCTATTTTGGATACTCTTTTTCCAGATGTTGACTATGAAAAGAGTACAAAGCTGTTTTATGTAAGCTGTTCATATCTTAGAAGTGCATTTGCAAAATCCGATATTGTTGATATTCTCATCAGAGAAAATTATACAGAAAAGTTTAGAGTTGTTGCTCGTCAAACTACAAATTTAGAGCAACTTAAAAATACCTCTGAAGAACATTGATTCAATGAATCAGTTTTTCAGAGGTATTTTTATGAAAAAATAAATTTAAATCTTAGTGATGGAATAATCTGATTCCTGTGAATGCCATAACCATTCCGTACTTGTCACATCTTTCGATAACAGCGTCATCTCTGATTGATCCGCCTGGCTCAGCAATGTACTTAACACCACTTCTCTTAGCTCTATCAATATTATCAAAGAATGGGAAGAACGCATCTGACACCAATACCGACTCGCCAATCTCGCAACCTTGCTTAAGGTTGAAGCGAGGGACCGTCAAGCGTTGAAGGCTGTCGATGCGGTTTGGCTGGCCCATTCCTGCGCCTGTCAGCCAATATGAACCATCAGCGTATTGCGACACAAGAGCCATTGAGTTGCTCTTCAGATACTTGCAAGCCTGTGTGCCGAACTTTGCCAAATCGATTTGCTTCTCGGTGAACTTGCAGTCTGTAACTGGCTTGTATTCAGTATCCATTCCTTCATCCTCGTCTTGCACAAGCAAGCCTCCGTTTACCGAACGATACATCTTTTCGCCCGTGATGGTCGGCTTTACTGGTGTAACCAAAACGCGCAGGTTCTTCTTCTTTGCCAAGACCTCCAAGGCCTCGCTGGTGTAAGAAGGCGCAATTATTATTTCGATGAATTTGCCTGTAAACCATTCTGCCAACTGCTTGTCAACCTCGCAAGTGAAACATACGATGCCACCATATGCGCTTACAGGGTCGCCCGCCCAAGCCAATTCCAAAGCCTTCATCGGACTATCGGCGACAGCAAGCCCGCAAGGGTTCAAGTGCTTCACAACTGCCACGCCAACCTTGTTCTTGATGGTATCAACTGAATTATATGCGTCGCTGGCCGCCTTCCAAGCCGCATCGGCATCAAGCATATTGTTGTACGATATCTCCTTACCCTGCAAGCAAGGCGAGCCTGCCAAAGTATGTTCGAGTTTTGTATTTGCGAACGGATAGAACACTGCCTTCTGATGAGGATTTTCGCCATAGCGAAGCACCTTGCCGTCCTTTAGGCTTATCTTCATTGAGTCTTCGTTGTCGCCATTGAAATAGTTGAAGATGGCCGAATCGTAGTGTGACGAGACGTTGAATGCCTCGCGAGCAAATTCGCGACGTTGTTCAAGCGTTGTCTCGTTGCCTTGCTCCTGAAGAATCTTCAGCAAGTCGGCATATTGGTCACGTGAACTTACAATGAGAACGTGGTTGAAATTCTTTGCAGCGGCACGGATAAGCGAGATGCCACCTATGTCAATCTTCTCAATGATGTCGGCTTCTGGGGCACCGCTTGCGACTGTCTGCTCGAATGGATAAAGGTCGACAATTACAAGGTCGATGTCGTCAATCTCGTATTGCTTCATTTGGTCAACGTCCTGTGCGTTGTCGCGACGGCCAAGAATGCCACCGAAGATTTTTGGGTGCAAGGTTTTCACACGTCCGCCCAAGATTGACGGATATGTTGTAAGCGATTCTACTGTCTTGACCGGAACGCCCAGTTTCTGTATGAAATCGTAGGTTCCACCTGTCGAGATTAGGTTAACTCCCAATTTGTTGAGTTCCTTAACTATCGGTTCCAATTGGTCTTTGTAAAAAACCGATATCAACGCATTTTTAATTTTTGTTGCCATATAGTTTATTTTATTCTTGATTACTTGATAGTTACAAACAAAATTATATTATTTCGACAATTCACAAATATATAATATTAGTGCACTTGTCAAGAACGTTGCAATCATATTTGTAAACAGGATTTTTAACAAGATTAATCGCTTTTTTTAATGCGTCCCGAGCTTTGCCCGACTGCAAATTTTACGCCCAAAAAATCCATAAATATTTTTTGAAAAAAAGTTTTGCAAATTCAAAATGTACGTCTATTTTTGCAACCGCAATTGAGGGACATACCTAATGTTGTTGGAAATATTCCTCCTTAGCTCAGTTGGTTAGAGCACCTGACTGTTAATCAGGGGGTCCTTGGTTCAAGTCCAAGAGGGGGAGCAAAATAGAAGTCGAAACGAAAGTTTCGGCTTTTTTTGTTTTTTCGGCTTTTAACTCCCATAATCAGGGGGGCCTTGGTTCAATCCCGAAAGCTTTCGGGACAAGAGGGGGAGCAAAAGCAAGAAAACGTGCAAATGGGTACAAGCACAATTCGCATCAAGAAAAATCCATTGGAAGTACGAGAAGACAATCCCGTATTCCATAACAATTACATCGAAAGTAACCTTTCAAGATAATCCTCTGAACTCTCCCCATCTTTCATTGCAATTGTCTTGTCTTTTTCATATTCTGCTATGCCACGCCGAATCTTTGCGTCCAACTCTTCAGGACTGACAACCATATCATCGGACAACGGGACGAGTTTGTAGTTGCCAAATATTTTCTTGATGAAATGATGACCTCATCTGTTTGATACATACTGTCAATGTAACAAGACCTTGCAGAATTCGTCTTTGACGTGGTTTAACTGAAATTGAAATGAAGAATTTTGCATTAACTTTAACTTTGTTCTTTTTGCTGATTTCAGCAAAAGCGCAAACCATTGAAGTTGCTGTCAACGAGTATGTCGAACTAATGGAAATCATTGCACGAATGGCCAATGTGCCAAACTTTTCGGGCAACTATGCGACCAACTACCAAAACGACATTGAACAATGGTTCGGCAATTTCAAGGAACATCCTGCCGTAGAAACTATGAAACATATTCAGTCGGTGAGGGCAATGCCATATTCTGCCATTCCCGCATTGGGAGCCAACATCGGTCTTGCAGACGGACAATTTCAATACACTGGCAACGACAGCGATTTTAGACTGCTGCAATGGAACGACACACTACTCAAAAGTTTTCTACCTAAATTGTCAGATTTCTACTCGAAAACAGACTTCAATAGTTTTTTCAAAAACCACAAAAGCGTGTATAGTAGTGCCGTTGACGAATTTGAACGATGCATTTTAACTAATATCGACACAAAATGGTTCGAAACATTTTTCAAGACAAAAGCCGAAAACAAATTCAGTGTTTTCATAGGAATGAACAACGGTTTGGGCAATTACTCAATTGAACGCAGTACGGCGGGTCAACCCATTGAGCACGTTGCCGTTATGCTTTATGCGTCCGACAACGACGACAAGCCTGCCTATTCGCAGTTTCAGGATATCGATTTGGTACTGATTCACGAATTCTGCCACTCGTTTGTAAAGGCATCGGAATTGCAAAAAAGTGCGGGCGAGCAACTGCTGAACAAGCACAGCGAACAATTGGGCGCACACGGCTATGGCACCTGGCAAGAAGTCATTGAAGAAACTTTGGTGAGAGCATCTACTGTCAGGTATCTTATTGACCACAACTATCCTGCCGAAAAAATCAGGAACGAGATAGCGCGCGAAAGGGATTATTACGGTTTTAACTGGCTACCCGATGACATTGAATGGTACAAAGACGACATTCTGGTTTTATTTGGAAGATAATAAAAACACAAAGGCCGACAAATGTCGGCCTTTGCTGTTATCATGAATTTCAATTATTTATCTACAAAAATAGGTATTTGACGCATCATTTCAATTGACACGACGCCTTCTACATTCGATTTTTCCTCGGACGAAATGTTGTCAAATGATTTTCCGTATTGTCTATGCGAATACTCGTCACGTACCACATCTATTGCTCTATTCACCTCACTTACTGCATTCGCAAAGGCATCCAATGTAGTGCCTCTGTCGGTACTCACAATCAAAACTTGCCTTTTAGCGGAAGCATTACGGGCTATAGGCTTCAACAAGTCGCATAAATCTTCCATTTTGCATGGTCTACTATCAAACATCATCTGGCCTACTTTATTAATCAGAAGGGAATGAACATCAGTATCTTTATAGTCTATGTTCAAACCCCTTGTCGTAGGCAATTCAGGATATAAATCCCCATTGAAAGACATTTGAATTCCTGGAATTTTGCACAACTCCGTTTTTATGTCCTCATACAAACCTAGATTCATTTGAGGAACAACATTCACAACCACGTTTGGATTGTTCTCTGTCAGTTCTTTAACAGCAGAACAGATATTATCAATGCCCATAACTAAATCGTCATTGACCATAACTTCGGTAAAATAACTTTTGCGCACAATTTCCTCACCACTCTCATTGCGAGAAAATGATTGAGCCATTATAACATCAAAATTAATTACCACCGCATCGCCGGCAGACTCTAACGGATTTTCACTACATTTGTAGTCGACAATGGTTCTTGCGTTAACCGCAAGCGACAACCCCACAATGGGGACGATGTAGAGGACTCTTAGCCCCCTAAACATCGAAGGTTTTGATTTTGACATCATAGTAATACGATTTTTAAGGATACTGTGATTAAAGCTGTTAGCAATTGAGTAGCCGCTCGCGCTGACAGCTTTTCTTATTAATGAATATTGATATTCCTTTATGTTTACACCACGCCTAAGCACGCAATCATCCGCCTCATATTCGTGAATGGCCATAAGGTCGCGTCGCATAAGCCAAACGGTTGGATTGAACCACTGAAGAGCGCTCAACATATTGACAAACAACACATCATAAGAGTGTCCCAATGCAATATGAGACTTTTCGTGTTCCAAAATGTGTCTGTTCCCGCTTACATAATCAGCCTCCGACAACACAATCCATTTTACCCAACTAAACGGGGCGACGTCCTTATTTACGACAACCACCTCGCAATCATCAACATATCTTCTACTACCTGAATTGATGAGTTTCATAAGCCTTGCCATACCGACTGCAAGCTTTGACAATGCAACTACAACACCCGCAAAATACACAACTACAATCAGCATCTGCCAATTGAAATTGTTCACCTCAACAGGCACATTTCCCGTTTCTGCAATGATTGGAACCGACATTTTCACTGGTTCAAGTGTCATTGCCGGCATTTCAACCACTTTATGGATTTTCAGGACACAAAATGGCAACACGAAAGCCAAAGCCATAGTCCCGATTATTACAAAACGATTTACACGGTGCATTTTCTCGTTGCTCAACAGCAACTTATAACAAATGTAGAAGACTGCGAACACCACAGCCACCTTCAGTTCATATGTAAACAACGCATTCATAACTATTTGTTTTTCTCAATCTGTTCAATAATGTCACGCAACTCGTCAACACTCAACTTGCCGTCCTCAAGGAACTGCGAGACAAGACATTCATACGAATTGCTGTAGTATTTGGCCACCATATCGCCAACGGCTGAACCGCGATATTCCTTTTCTGTGATTTTCACCTTATATAAATTGGTGTTTGCCACTGGTCGTCTTTCAAGAAATCCCTTTTCTTCAAGAAGCTGATCCAAAGTATCTGTACGACCAACAAGGAAGTTCATTTCGAAC
>CALABN010000173.1 GCA_937885735.1 uncultured Bacteroidota bacterium
GCAGGAATAACAACAGAGAAGTAAAGCAGTTTGAATGCTATGATGCTTCGTCCGACAAGTTCACCATTATCAGTGATGACATGCTCAGGGATTACAATGTAGACATTCTGTATCGATATAGTGCTTCGGCATTCTCCATAGGCAACGATGGTTACGTTACTTGCGGTGTAAAGTTCACCGGCGAAGTGTTGCGTGACACATGGCGTTTTACACCTGATGTCAACAATGGCAAGGGTTCGTGGCAGCTTATTGGAGACTTTGAAGGGCCGAGCCGTTATGCCGCCTTAAGTTTTTCATATAACAACTACGGCTTTATCATATGTGGCCAAAATGGTGCATTCTCGTCAAGTTTCAAGGATGATGTCTGGCGCTTTAGCCCTGACGAAAAATACAATTGGCATACATCAAGATAATTTCTAACGCATGCCCGCCAACATTTTCGACATAGCAGTGCTTATTTTACTGGGAGTTGCCGCCATAACGGGTTTCTTCAAAGGACTCATAACAATGGTGACTTCGCTTGCGGCATTGCTGCTTGGTGCCTGGCTGTCAATGAAGTTCTCGTACATCACAGGCGGGTTCCTCACAAGCAAGTTCAGCCTCGACGGACAATACGTGACACCGTTGTCGTTTATCATCACGTTTCTCATAGTGGTGGTCGGCGTTCATCTGCTTGGAAAGTCTATCAGCACTCTTGCCAAGGCAATCGCGCTTGGTGGAATCGACAAGATACTCGGCATGGTGTTCGGCATACTCAAAAGCGCTTTCATCATCAGTGCCATTGTGGCTGCATTGAACTCGTTCAGGCCCACATCGGAACTGTTTGGCGGACAGTTTAAGGAGGACAGCTTCACTTATGGATTGGTGCAACCCATTGCCCCGTTCATTTTCAATCAACTCAATTTCGACATCAACAACCCAATGCCGTCCGACATAATGGATGCCATTGGCGAAGAAGGAAAAATAATATAATCAACATAATCTAAAATTACTCATCCGATGAATTTTATTGAAGAACTTACATGGAGAGGCATGATACATCAAATGATGCCTGGAACTGAAGAATTGCTTGCCAAAGAGCAGGTTACAGCATACCTTGGCATCGACCCAACGGCCGATTCACTGCATATTGGCCACCTTTGCGGTGTAATGATGCTTCGCCATTTCCAGCGTTGCGGCCATAGGCCACTTGCCCTTATCGGCGGTGCCACAGGCATGATTGGCGACCCTTCGGGCAAGAGCCAGGAACGCAACTTGCTCGACGAAGCCACACTGCGCCACAATGTAGAATGCATCAAGGCTCAGCTCTCAAAATTCCTTGACTTTGACAGCGATGCACCTAACAAGGCCGAGCTTGTCAACAACTACGATTGGATGAAGGACTTTACCTTCCTTGACTTTGCACGTGAGGTTGGCAAGCATATCACCGTCAATTACATGATGGCCAAGGATTCTGTACAGAAACGTCTGAACGGCGAGGCCCGCGACGGCTTGTCATTTACAGAGTTTACATATCAGTTGCTTCAAGGCTACGATTTCCTATACCTGAACGAACACAAGAACTGCAAGCTTCAGCTTGGCGGCGCCGACCAATGGGGCAACATCACAACAGGTTCTGAGCTTATTCGCCGCACAAACGGCAACGAGTGCTTTGCACTTACCTGCCCATTGGTGACAAAGGCCGACGGCGGCAAGTTTGGCAAGACTGAAAGCGGCAACGTATGGCTCGATCCTGTCCGCACATCGCCTTATCAGTTCTATCAGTTCTGGATCAACACTTCGGATGCTGATGCCGAGAAGTACATCAAGATTTTCACAACGCTCAGCAAGGAGGAGGTTGATTCGCTTGTTGCCGAGCAGGCAAAGGACCCAGGCTTGCGTCCATTGCAGAAGCGTCTGGCAAAGGAAGTGACCATAATGGTTCACTCAGAGGAAGACTACAACATGGCTGTTGAGGCATCAAACATCTTGTTTGGCAAATCCACCAAGGACAGCCTCCTGAAACTTGACGAGCGTACATTCCTCGAGGTTTTTGCAGGTGTTCCTACATTTGAGGTAAGCAAGGCCGAAATTGAGCAAGGCATTGGCATGCTCGACCTTTTGGCCGAAAAAACGCAGGTGTTCCCTTCAAAGGGTGATTTGCGACGCACTGTTCAAGGTGGAGGATTCTCGATAAACAAGGAAAAAATAGATGCCGTCGATTTTACGGTGACAGCCGACACATTGCTGAACGGAAAATATCTGCTGATTCAGAAAGGCAAAAAGAGTTATTCGCTGATAATCGCGAAATAGACCATAAAGCGGCGGCCAAATGGTCGCCGTTCTTTTTTTGAATACCCCCGTTTTGCCTTTTTGCTGAAAAGATAGCTATCTTTAGCTGTATATACATTCCACATCCGACATCTTAATGCTGCGTAAACTCGTAAAACATATCATTTTGATAATCAATGTATGTTTCGTTGTGTTGTTGTTTGTGTCTGGATCAGCATGCCTGCTCAATCCAGCCAAATATACAATAGTAGCGCTCCTTGGCCTTGGGTTCCCAATATTTGTCATCATCGACATTGCATTTGTGGTTTGGTGGGCTGTATGCCGAAAAAAACTGTTTCTGCTTTCGCTGTTGGCATTGTTGCCTTTTGTGCCACGCTATGTTGAGTTTCCGTTCAATGATAACAAGGAAGCGGTCAATGGCACGCCAATCAGGATTATGTCGTACAATGCCCATAACTTTGGGCTTAGCAAGTGGCCTGACCACAAGAAGACAATGGCTGAAATGGTTGAGTTTATAGGTTGTGAGAATCTCGACATAGCTTGTTTCCAGGAATACAGCACTGGCGAAAGGAACCTGCCTACACACCAAAAGCTGATGGAGAAATTCAAGTACAGCCACCTGTACATAACAATGGACACCTACAATCGTGGCGATACACGCAATGGACTGGCTACATACAGCAATTATCCCATTGTAGGGTACAAGGACATAATGTCGGACGGGGAGACGAGCAACGCCATAATCTACACCGACATTAAGATTGGCGACGACACCATTCGCGTGTTCAACACGCATCTTCAGTCGAACAAGTTTTCGCCAGAGGAATATCTGTTCATTGAAAAGGTCAACTCTCTCAATTCCGACGTTTACGACAAGGACAAAATTGATGAGAACAAGCGTGGCCTTGAAGATGTCTTTCATAGGATGAAGGGAGCCTACGAGTGGCGAGTAAGACAGGCTGAGACGCTGGCGGACTATGCCGGCAATTCGCCATATCCAGTGGTCATTTGTGGCGATTTCAACGAGACACAGTCGTCGTATGTTTACCGATTGGTTAGCAGGAACCACCATGATTCGCACAAAGTGGCCTGCAATGGTTGGAAGAACACCTATCGCAGGTTTTTTCCAGGCTTGCGCATTGATTACATCATTTACGACAATCCGCTAAAGTGTCAAGACTTCAAGGTGCCTCAAGTTGATTTCTCCGATCACAGGCCTGTTGTGGGGGAATACTCCATTAATTGAGAAGGGACTGTGGCCCATTGCCTTTTTTTGTTTCCTTTTCCAGAAACGGCTGTCATTCAGCGCTTGGCAAGGAATGGTGCAGTCAGCTGTGTTTCAATGCAAGATGTTTGAGTGTAAAAACACTATTGTGTATTGTCAATCACACATTGTGATTTGTCAATTGTGAATTGTCAATTTTCCCCTAACTTTACCCTTGAATTTTGAACAAGTGAACATAGTGAGCAAAGTATTCAATTACATATCGGTAGCGCTTCATCCGCTTTTTGTGACAACGTTTGGAATGGCGCTCCTAATCTATCGGCTTATGCCAGGAACCATCCAAACCCAATGGCTTTTAATGTCCATCTGCCTTGGATACACTGTGCTGTTGCCGCTGGCTTTCATCTCATTGGCAAAGAAAATCGGCTTTATTGGCAGCCTGCGCAACATGCAACGTAGGGAACGCATCTTGTCGCTTGCCATTACAGGCATTTGCGTCTATTCGTTCAGTTATGTAATGAAAGGTTGGCATACGCCGATAACAATGCAGTCGTTCGTTTTTGGAGCATCAATAATGATATTCATATCACTCATCCTGTCGACATTTTCACGCATCAGCCTGCATTCAATAGGTTGGGGCGGGCTGACGGCACTGGTGTCGTATTTCTCGTTCTCGCAACCAGACCTCTCGTGGCTGCTTGGCCTTGTTGTGCTGTTGTCGGGCTTGGTGGGCACAGCCCGCATCTACCTTGACGAACACACGCCTCGCCAAATCTATTTTGGCTACTTGATAGGATTCTTCACCATTTGGACAACATTCATAGTTCGGGCATTATGAAAAGAAAATCACAACCAGCAAAAAAACAGCGCCAGAAAAAGGCGCCAGGTGACAACAAGAAGTCGCTGATTAACCGCATTTTTTCGACTTTCAGTCAAAACGAAGGGAAAATACTGAACTACAAGCAGTTGTCAAAAATAATGGGCATAGCCGACGAGGAGACGCGCCGACTGCTTAACGTGTGCCTGGCTGAACTGGCTGCCACTGGCGACCTCGACGAGCCTTCGCGCGGCAAATTTTGCATGCGTCGAAAAGCCTCTTATGTGGTAGGCAAGGTTGACATGACATCAGGTGGCGACGCTTACATTGTTTCCGATGAGTTTAAAGAAGACATATTCGTGTCCGTCAACAACCTGCATCACGCTCTCAACGGCGATATTGTCAATGTTTACGTTTATAGCGATCGTGGCCGCAAGCGACTTGAAGGAGAAGTGATTGAGATAGTGAAACGCTATCGCGACACGTTTGTGGGCATAGTCGACATTTCGAAGCATTACGCATTTCTCGTGCCAGAACGTAGCCAGATGCCGTTCGACATATTCATTCCGCTCGACAAACTTAACAATGCCCAGCGCGGACAAAAGGCCATTGCGCGGATTGTGGAATGGAATGAGAAGCAGAAAAATCCTATAGGCGAGATTGTTGAAGTGTTGGGCAATCCTGGCGAGAACAACACCGAAATGCACGCCATTTTGGCCGAATACGGACTTCCGTATCGTTTCCCTGAACGCGTCGAAAATGCCGCCGCTGACATCGATGAGGAGATATCGGCACAGGAGATTGCCTTGCGTCGCGATTTCCGCAACATAACCACATTCACCATCGACCCTGCCGATGCCAAGGACTTTGACGACGCCCTGTCGTTCCGCCGCATCGACGATGGCAAGGTGGAGGTTGGCGTGCACATTGCCGATGTGACGTTCTACGTGCGCCCTAATACCGCTATTGAAAAAGAGGCTTATTCGCGCGCCACGTCAGTCTATCTGGTTGACCGCACGGTGCCAATGTTGCCCGAAAAATTGTCCAATAAGGTCTGCTCGCTTCGTCCAGACGAGGAAAAACTGTGCTTTTCAGCCGTCTTTGAGCTCGACAACGATGCCAATGTGCTGAACCAATGGTTCGGCCGTACGGTGATAAAATCGGACCACCGCTTTGCCTACGAGCAGGCACAGGAAGTCATTGAGTCTGGCGAAGGCCCGCTGAAAGACGAGATTCTGGCCCTCAACGACCTTGCGCAGAAACTTCGCAGGAAGCGCTTTGCCAGCGGTGCAATATCGTTTGAACGTAGCGAGGTGAAGTTCAAGCTCGACGAGGAGGCACGTCCAGTTGGCGTCTATCTGAAGGAACAGAAGGAAGCCAACCAGCTCATTGAGGAATTTATGCTTCTGGCCAACCGCAAGGTGGCCGAATTCATCGGAAAGCCAGGCGAAGGCAAGCCAAAACGCACATTTGTATATCGTATCCACGGCGAGCCTAACGAGGAAAAACTGAACGCATTCGCATTGTTCATCAAGCGTTTTGGATATCAACTTCAAACCAAATCGAAGAAAAAGATAGCCGACTCTATGAACAACCTGCTCAACGACGTCAACGGCAAGGCTGAACAGACCATTGTGGAATCGCTGGCCATACGCACCATGGCACGTGCCGAATATTCCACCAAAAACATCGGCCACTATGGATTGGCATTCGACTACTACACGCATTTCACATCGCCAATACGCCGTTACCCTGATATGATGGTTCACCGCCTGCTTGCCCTATACCTTGAAAACGGCAAGAGCGTTTCGGCCGACACCTACGAGGAAATGTGCAAGCACTCGTCGGAAATGGAGCAACTTGCCACCAGCGCCGAACGCGCATCAATCAAGTACAAGCAGGTTGAGTTTATGAAGGACAATGTGGGCAAGATATTCGACGGCGTGATTTCTGGTGTCACTCAATGGGGCATCTACGTTGAACTCAACGACAGCAAGTGCGAGGGAATGGTTTCAGTCCGTAGCCTCACCGACGATTTCTACGAGTACGACGAGGCTGAATTTGCCGTTATTGGTCACCGCAACAAACGTCGCTACACTATGGGCGACAGGGTGAGCGTGCGCGTCATTTCCGCCAATATGGAAAAGAAGCAACTCGATTTTGAGTTGGTGAATATGAGCATTGAATTTTAGAAGTTTAGAATTTGGAAATAAATTTCGCATAGCGAATCACATTATAACTAATATATAATATTGAAATATAGAAAGATATGAAATGTGCAAAACTTCTTATTACTGCCGTAATGGCATTTGTGACTGTTAACTTTATTGGATGTAAAGAAGAAGAGAAAGAATACACT
>CALABN010000174.1 GCA_937885735.1 uncultured Bacteroidota bacterium
CCTCGATGACCGTGGTGTTGTCACGAGGGCTTGCTTCGCTTGGGTGTCCGAATAATAGGATGATTTATGAAACGAACAGTGTTGCCGTTGGTAGTGTATGTAATCGCGTCCGGTCTTCTGATTTGCGGAGCGTATCGGCTTGGACGTGGTCCTGCGAAGACGGCTTCTCGTGTTGAGGTTGTGTTCAGGGGTGATGATTTGGCGCTCGTAAACGAGCTCCCCCTTGAGATTTGTCCTTTCCCGCGAGAATCTACTGCGCTGAATGTTCTGGAAGCGAGCGAGGTTGTCGTTTTCGTCGGACTGGAGAATATATCGTTTGATACGTTCTGGAAGATACTGGTGTATGGGGGACTTGTTGCCCCAAGGAATCAATGTTATTCGAAAAGATTGTTTTCAAAGACTGAGTACGGTGGGCTTCAAGAGTTTTGCGTGTTCAGTGCTGGCCAGAGAGTCGAATATGCTGATGCCGCAGCGGTTCTCTCGGTTGATATCTCAACGGACCTGGACAGTGCCAATCTGAAATCGGCAATCGAAAAGGAACTGGAATGAACATTTGAAGTTTAAACCTTCATTCGGCAAAATTCAACAAAAAAAGGAGCGCAATTGTCTTGCACTCCCTTAATAATATCAACTAAGAACTATCTTCTATCTAACGATTCTTGTGCCACAAGATGGGTCGCCCAAACGTGTAGCCTCGGTAATGATGGCTTCGTGCCCCGTTGCTTCAACAAAGAGAATGGCAGCACGCACTTTCGGTGCCATGCTGCCTTCGGTGAAATGACCTTCGGCCAGATATTGCTTGGCCTGCGCCACGGTGATGGTATCCAAAGCCTGCTCGTTTTCCTTGCGGAAATTGATGTAGACCTTCGGCACATCGGTCAGGATGTAAAATTCATCAGCGTGAATGTTAATGGCGGTCATGGCCGATGCCAAATCCTTGTCGATGACGGCTTCCACACCACAGAGGCAGCCGTTCTTTTCGACGACAGGAATGCCGCCACCGCCAACGGTGATGACGATGTTGCCTTCATCAGCCAAACGTTTCACAATGTCGACGTTTTGTATACGAATCGGTTTCGGCGATGCGACGACTTTGCGCCAGCCTCTGCCCTTCGGGTCTTCCTTGTAGACTGCACCCGTTTCAGCTGCATAATCAAAAAACAGATTTTCACCTGCAAGTTTTGACTTTCCATAGTCCGAAGTTCCATAACGTCCGATAAGTGTTGCCTGAATA
>CALABN010000175.1 GCA_937885735.1 uncultured Bacteroidota bacterium
CGGCGTAGATGGTCCTCCATTCGCCATCGGTGCCGAGCTTGCGTCGCTGAAGCTCGAACGTGGCTGGAGTGGTGCCAACAATCTTCGCATTCCAGTTGATGCGCACCATTCCGCTATGCTCTCCGTGGGTTGTCGTGACGGAGGTAACATGCGTAGTGCCCGTTACGGCGGCAGGATAGCGGTCTGAATTAGTAAGTCCCTTTGAGAACGTTTTCTCCATAACGTCTATTTCCATTCCGTAGAGAGCTTGTTCACAAGGCTTTATGCCGTTCTCATCGGTGGATTTGTCCTCAAAATGTCCGCTTAGAGTCCTTGAGTTATTGATTGTTTCGGTATGGATGATGCTCCAATCAGCCTCTCCTTCCTTCTTGCGCTTGATGTAGAGTTTGTAAGACTTATTTGAGGAAGCATCTTTGAGTTCATTTATTTTCCAAGACACCTTTACGGAATTTTCCAATCCCTCGACATTGAACTCCTTTATTTCGAACTGACGTTCGGTATTCACTTCTACGGAAGCGTTGAGGTTCTTTACAGGAGCAGATATATCTCCCCAGTCCTTGTGGGCATAGCTTACAAAATAGGTGTATCTTTTGTCGTAGATAAATTTATCATCCTCAAAAGAGTATTTATCTGTTGAGCTGACGTTATTTTTATGGGCTACCATGCCGACGAGCTCAATATTGCCATTGGCATCCTCCCAACGCACAAACTTGTATCCTGGACGGGCAACAGCACGTATCGATATAGGGATATTTGCAAAATACTTGCCACTCCAAGGGAATGACTTGAGTGTCAGAGAGTTCAGCTGGACATAGCCACACTTGGCATCATTGACATCAACTGTGACATCGACATCGGAGCCTGCAGAGAATCCAGATTGTGAACGTATGTGTCCACGCATCTTAGATGGACGCTCCTTGGCAAATTTTTTCATTGCAGCAATTTGGGTGTTTCTATCTTTGTAGTCAGAGACACATTCACGCCATCTTTCATCATGATAAACGATTTCAGACTGAATATTGTTATAAATGCTATCTATCAATTTATTAATATTACTTTCCAAGAATTCATAATTCATTCTGTCGGCAAACCGGTTGATCAATTCTTCCCTGAAATTTTTGTTTTTTGCCAAATTGGAAAACAAGAAATTTGACCAACCCGATTTTGAATCAAGACAAGTACTCAACAAATTGTTGTTAAAATTATCTGACCAAATAGAGAATCCACGATCAGTATCGTATAAGAACCAACGCCAACGAGCACCATTGTTCTGAGATCTCCAGAATTTCACATTATTGTGTGGCCAATCGTCGTTATTACAATATATCTGAGTAACCATATACTCTAAGTACTCATCGATATCAATTTGGCTTGCTACGTAGGCATAACAATTATTGTTTGACAAGTCGTTTGACTTTATGTAACTGTTCAATGCCAAATAATCATCATTGTATCCCTCGTTAACTTCGGCATCATTTTCCAATATATTGACCTTGTTGGCCTTAATGTAAGGATAATGGCCTTCGATATAATCCTCATTCAGCTTTTCTCGAATGTTAAGTATACCCCAAAACTCACCGTTAAGGAATACCATTGCAGGTTGATATGCCTGAATATCAATATTATTTTTAGCAACCAAATGAGTAATCATAGCATCACGGAAGTGCGTATTGGCAAAATCGTTACCAGAATCACGCAAGGTGAAAGCCTTGAAACGTGTCAAATCAAGTTCATCGAACAACTTTGCGTTGAAATACTTCTCGCCATACGACTTACGAGCATGCAACGCCAATGACTTCTGTTCATTCTTGCGGCTATAGGCACCTGCAATCTTGACGCCAGCATCTTGGTCAAGATATTGTTTGCCGTCAGTCCAGTAAAGTTCGACATGAACAGGACGTTCCCAATCTTCATGGAAATTGGCGCCATAATAAGGTTCACCATTTTGAGCATTTGGTCCCATAACATAAATACCGGTATTGAAATCCCACAAATCGGAAGGTTCCATTGAGAGAGAGAAAACTGGCAAATCAAAAGTTGAATTATGCTCCATATGTCTGCTTGGGCCAACCTTAAATTCATATTGTCCAGAACCAAAGCCAGGGAAACCCCAACCTCCAAAACCTCCCCAACCTCCAATAGCTTCTTGAACCCAATCGAATTTACGGTTGAGCCACCATAGATTATTGGCAAAAATGTATGTCTGCGTAGTAGGCTGGGCAGGCATAAGATTATCGTTGAATGTAACGGCACGAATGACTGTAGTGCTGTCGATTGAGATAGGCTCGGTATAAAGTTTAGCGGAATTTGTAGAGTCGGAAGGATTTGGAACAGTGCAATCAGTTGTATAGTAGATTGGCGTGTTTCCTTCAGACGACAAAGTAACCGTAACGGCCGACTGCATGACTCCGCCTCTTGGCGAAATTGTCACAACCGATGTCTGCGAAGTGGCAAAGGCTTTGGTGCTATTGGAAGCGCCAGGTGTAGGCTCGGCAAAGAACATCCACTTGTCGGAACCGTCAGGGCTCAAGCCACGCGATGCGTCGTTTGGCACCACAATGCTATCAGTTTGGTGAACAACTGCACCAGATGCGTTTACAAGATAAACAGTCTCACCATCGGCAGAGATGTTGAAATTGGTGTGAAGGAACTTACCATTTGCAACCACCTTGCGGTCCTTGCTTGACGTGAAGACCTGCAGGAATGACTTTGCTGGCATTTCAACACTGGGGAACTGCCATTTGGCAAGATTTTCGGCATCATCAGACAAATACCAGCCTTCAAGATTGACGCTGGCATCAGTAGTGTTGTACAACTCCACCCAATCGTTGTTGTCGCCGTCCTCATCGAGGAACGATGTCGAGCTTGAGCAATACTCATTGATAACCACTTGTGCATTAACTTGAGCACACAAGAGGAAGGCTGTGGCCAATACCACACATTGTTTTAGTTTTTGTTTTTTGTTCATAATAAATTCAAATAGCACTCACGTGCATTAAAAATTCGCCCAAAAGTAGCCAATCTATTCTAAAATGAAAGTTTTTTATTATTGGCGTTCGCCAACGCGCATGGAACACAGACTGCACACGATTCGACTGCTTATAATGAATTTTATTTGATTAATTTTCAAAAATTTAAGTGAAATAATTAAATTTTTAAATGTGATTAAATTTGCTTAATAAAAAAATAATAGCTTTCGTTTCTTCTATGATGATATGTATGACCGTGAATTCAGGTTTG
>CALABN010000176.1 GCA_937885735.1 uncultured Bacteroidota bacterium
CGCCCAGCAGGAAGGGCTTCACCTTCGTGCCCCGGCGGACGTAGAAGATGCCGACTCCCTTCGGGGCGTGCACCTTGTGACCGCTGATCGTCAGCAGGTCGATGCCGAACGATACGTAAGGCTTGTCATAGCCGAGATAACTCAACACAGTCGGCATTACGTCAATTTGTTGGGCAATGGAGTTTCTGCAACCTACCATTGTCGAGTCGCCAGGCGCGTAGAAAATCACAGGTCCGCTGAAAATGCCCAGGTCTGTTTGATATTCAGCGTGGTCGCTCAAGTTGGTGTGGTCACTGCAAATGACAAACAGAGTGTTGTTGAACCACGGTTGTTTCTTCGCGCTTTCAAAGAAAAGACGCAGTGCGTTGTCAGTGTATCTGATTCCTTTGTGGATTGGAAGTCCTTCTTCAGGATACACATCCTTGTATTTATCTGGAATGTTGTAAGGATGGTGGCTTGACGCAGTGAACACGGCAGTCATAAAAGGTTCCTGCATCTTGTTCATCTCTTTGCAGTAGTATTGTAGGAATGGCTCGTCCCAAATGGCCCAGAACCCGTCGAACTCGCTTTCGCCACCAAACTCAGGTGCCTTGTCGAATTCTGTTCTTCCGTAATATTTTTCAAAACCAGTTGCGTGGGCAAATGCCTCGAAACCCATACTGCCGTTTTTTGCGCCGTGGAAAAATGCTGTCTTGTATCCGTTTTTCTTGAGTTCCACGGCTATGCCGTCCAGACTGTTCAGTGAGGCGGGAGTGAGGAAGAACGGTTCTATAAAGTAAGGAATACCACTCAACACGCTTGGCATCCCGTCGATGCTCTTGCGTCCGTTAACAAAACTGTGCGGGAACCAAAGACTGTGGTCCATAAGGCTGTCTATGAAAGGCGTGTAGCCTTTGTAGTTTCCGTCTTCCAGATTTGGATTGTATTTGCCAATGAACTCACGGGCAAAACTTTCCACAATGAACACCACTACATTTTTCCCTTTCCCGTTGCCACAAACCGAGTCGGCAGGTTGATGGACTGGCGTGTAGATGGCTTCGAGTTCTTCTGGCGCATAATACTTTGGGTCCACAAAAGTCTTTTTGTTCCAAGTCCGCAAAAGTGAGAATGGTGTGTTTAGAATGAGAGGTGCTTCAACCGGACTGTTGATATATTGGTTGGCATTGCTGATGGTTATAGGGCGGGTGCTTCGGTCTATGCCACCGCGTATTCCGGCAACGCACAGCAAAATCACAATGGTGAGTGAAATGGCCCTCGACAGATAATATTTCAGTAAGTCGGCAAGTTTGCATTCCGGACGTTTTGTCAGAGGGTCTCTATAAAGAAAAATGAACATTGCAATCAACGCCAGCCCTGCAATAATCAGATACCACGAGTGAAGGGCCTCTGTCGCAAATATCGAACCTATATTGTCCTCGTTGCTGAATTCGCTGAAGACAGTTCCAGTAGTCCGGCGTCCGGTATATCTGAAATATACCACGTCGCACAGATTTGCAATAATGCCCAATGTGTTGAATATTACGTATGTATATTTTACAACCTTGCCGTAAATCTTGTTGCCTTCCTTAATGTGGATTGGAAACATTGCCATCACAATGAACACAAGGTTCATGTAAATGATGCCGGCGGTGTCAAACACCAGCGAGCCTTTCAAAAGCGTGAAAAAGTTGCTTGTGAAAATTTTACCTTCGTAGAAACTGTAGTTTGCGGTCAAGAATACAACCCTGCATATGAAGTATGCAATGTAAACTAATAGAATGTCTAACGCAATGTTTTTAAGTGAGTTCAGAATAGAACCGTTATCCTTTTTCATATATGTGTTATGTAAAAATCAAAATAATTGCGCTTTCGCAAATGCCTAATCTTGCAAAAGTGGATCGTTGCCCGGATTTTTAGCCGGGATTTGAATTTAGAAGCAATGAAAAACAGACTGTTATTCGGCAGTACGCAATTTGTAAACCTTGACTTCGCGTTTGTTTTGCTTGTCGATGGTTATGTAGTATTTTTTGTCGGCTGTGTAAAGCAATTTCACATTCTTCTTCATCTCAATGTGCGGACAGCCACGTGGCGTAATGTCGCACGGAATGATGTCCTGAGTCTTCTCTGCAATGTCCAGTCTGTGATATTTCGATGAACCACGCGAAGTCTTTACGTAAAATTGTTGTGTTACAGTGTCAGAGTATGCGGTGGCAAAGTCAACCCAGTCTGTCAAGCGGAACATTGCTGCTTGTTTCCAGTCTTCAATGGCGTATGCAACAATGAACGTTGGCTTGTCGCCATAATTTACAACAAGATATTTGCCGTCAGGAGTCAAGAATAGTTCGTTTGCAAACACCTTGCGTTGCATGTCTGGTTTTAATGTAGTAAATGATTGATAATCGCCAACTTGTGCCAATGTATCAAGATTCATCGAGGCAACAATGATGGTTGTCAGCAAGCATATCTTTACAAATTTCATCTTAAAGCGTGTTTTTTGAGAACGTGGCAAATTTAAAAATTAAGGCGGTTTATACAAATTGATTTTGGCATAAATTTGAATGATGAGATGGCCTGAACTATTGTCTCGTGCTCATTGCTTGGCTTTTATGGTGACAAATTTATTGTGATTTTATACGCTAAACACTAAACTACGAATCTGCAACAACCATTTCTAAACATATTTCCTTATATTCGCGCGTCAAATCGAATCATATTCGATTTTTAATTTGATATTCTTAACTATTTAAAAATTAATACAATGGTTCAAATTAGCGATTTCAATTTCAAAGGCAAAAAGGCCATCGTTCGCGTGGACTTCAACGTTCCATTGAACGAAAACGGTAAGGTAACCGACGATACTCGTATCCGTGGTGCTCTTCCTACACTTAACAAGATATTGGCTGATGGTGGTTCTCTTATCATCATGTCTCACATGGGCAAACCAAAAGGCAAGGTTGCTGCCAAATATTCTTTGGGCCAGATTGTAGATGCAGTTTCTGCTGCTCTTGGCACTCCAGTTAAATTCGCTCCTGATTGCGCTAAGGCTGCCGATGCTGCTGCCGCTCTTAAGCCAGGTGAGGTTCTTTTGCTTGAAAACCTTCGTTTCTATGCTGAAGAGGAAGGTAAACCAGTTGGCATTGAAAAGGAAGATCCTAACTACGATGCCGCTAAGAAGGAAATGAAGGCTAAGCAAAAGGAATTTGCAAAGACTTTGGCTTCTTACGCTGACGTATATGTAATGGATGCATTCGGTACTGCTCACCGTTCACACGCTTCTACTGCTGTTATCGCTGACTATTTCGATGCTGACAGCAAGATGCTTGGCTTGTTGATGGAGAAGGAAGTTAAGGCCGTTGACAACGTTCTTAACAACATTAAGCGTCCATTCGTTGCCATCATGGGTGGTTCTAAGGTTTCTACAAAGATTGGCATCATCGAAAACTTGATGACTAAGGTTGACAAGTTGGTTCTTTGCGGTGGCATGACTTACACTTTTGCAAAGGCTAATGGTGGCAAGGTTGGTTCTTCAATCTGCGAGGAAGACAAACTTGATTTGGCTCTTAACATTCAGGAATTGGCAAAGAAGAACAACGTAGAGTTGATCCTTGGAACTGATTCTGTTGTTACCAACGCTTTCGACTTCGACACTATGTCATTGAAGGCTGGAGCTGAAGTTAAGGTTTGCCCATCAGGTGCTATCTGCGACGGTTTTGAAGGTTTGGATGCTGGTCCAGATTCACAGAAGAAATTCGCTGCTGCCATCAAGGGTGCAAAGACAATCCTTTGGAACGGTCCTGCCGGTGTATTTGAGTGCGATGACTTCACTGCAGGTTCAAAGGCTATCGCAAACGCAATTGCTGATGCAACTAAGGAAGGTGCATTCTCACTTATTGGTGGTGGTGACTCAGTTGCTTGCATCAACAAGTTCGGCTTGGCTGATCAAGTGTCATACATTTCAACTGGTGGTGGTGCATTGCTTGAGGCTATCGAAGGCAAGGTCCTTCCAGGTGTTAAGGCTATCCGTGGATAATATTTCATTCATCCATATCAAAAAGCCATCCCATTTGGGGTGGCTTTTTTGTTTTTATACTATTATGTTGAACTAGAAAAGATTTATCTGTTGTGAATTGTCCATTATCAATTGCTTGGATTTGCCCATTTATGGCGATTTTCACTATTGTCTTTCTCTCAATTTGTTAATTGTTAATTGTGTATTCTGAATTGAAAATCCCCAATAGTGCCTATCTTTGCTCGCAAAACATAGCACCGAATGATTCGAGTAATAAACCATCCACCGCAGATTGTCAGAAGAATGATGCACAACTTCGTGTGGAAAATCGAAGGTTGCCCCAAGACCTTGTTCCTGACATTCGACGATGGTCCCACTCCCGAAGTCACCGAATGGGTGCTTGATACCTTGAAACAGTACAATGCCAAAGCCACATTTTTCTGTCTCGGTCGCAATGTCGACCATTTCCCACATATATATAATAGAATAATAGATGAGGAACTTCTTAAAGATATCAACGTAGAATTTGGTGGCAAGCCATATGCCAAGGGAGAGGTTGTTGAATCAGAAACCCATGAAATAACCT
>CALABN010000177.1 GCA_937885735.1 uncultured Bacteroidota bacterium
CTGCATAAGTACGGTAAGGCTTGAAACCCACATTTGTCTCATCGGGTTCCAACAGGAACGGCGGATTAAACACGTGAGCATCGTCCTTTGTCGTGTAAAGCGGTCCATTTCCGTCGAGCAGAGAACCAGTGATAATCATCTGGTCAAGAATTCCCCAAAGTCCGTCGTACTTGTGCGTTCCCATAGATTTCACAAACTGCATATAGTATGCCAGATTGTAAAGTTGCGACTGCTGAATATCGGTAAAATCGGTCTTTGCGTTCAAATCAACACAGACGCTGTTGTTGTCAGGATAGTCGTTAAGGTCGCCCATTATCACCACGGCGCTACGCGGATTCTCATTCAAGAGAGAGTCAACCTTGACACGGACAATTGAAGCAACGGCCCTGCGCAACTCATCCGACTCCATTTGCCCGCCCCAACGCGACGGCCAGTGGTTGACAAACACGTGAAGCGTGTCGCCGTCAATAGTTGTGCCCGAAGCCATAAGAATATCGCGTGTGCCACGTCCGCTTTTCTGAACATTTACAGGTATGAACTTCACATTGAATGGCTTAAAACGTTTAGGCTGATAAAGCATAGCAACGTCGATGCCACGTCCGTCGGGTGATTCCTTGTGAAGGAAACTGTAGCCAAGTCTTCGCAATTCCGACTGATTGACAAGGCTTTCCATCACAAACCTCGACTCAATCTCGCTCAAGCCCACAATGTCAGGTGGGTTCCAGCCTCCAACCGACGCAATTACCTTGCTGACCTGCGCTCGTTTTGTGTAGAAGCGCTGTTTTGTCCAATGCTTCTCGCCGTCTGGCGTAAACTCATCGTCGTTAGTCAACGGATTGTCGTCTATGTCGAAGAAATTCTCGCAGTTGTAGAACATCACGCGCAGATAACGGTCAGCCTCCACAGCCTTCTGCAATTCGGCAGGAAGTTCCTGTGAAATAGCCATTTGCACAAAAAAGGCAAACACCATCAAAAGTGAGTGACGTTTCATTTCTGATTAGTTTGTTCAATGCGTTCGTATGCGCCCAAGTCGGGTTTACTGTCACGCTGGTTGCCGTCCAAGTCAATTGGATATTCGTCCAAGAAAAAGTCAAGGCCCTTGTCCTTCGCCGATGACAGTGTATCAAGATGATAATCGCCTTCGGAAATATTCACGAACCGTGGCAGAGAATCAGCATCGGAAATGACATTTCGGAACACTCCCTGACCTGGATATTTCTCCTTGTCGTTATATTTCAGCATACAGTTTTCAAATGCATACGCAAATTGTGCCATATCGGTAGGAACCATATCCATAACGAACTCCGAATTGAGCGAGCCGTAAATGATGCTGTTCGAGAATTGCGCAAGAAAATCATATACATTGACAGTCTCCAAACTGTCAACATAATAATTATTGAAAATAAGTGACGGAATCCTGTGTGTAGGATTGTAGTTGGCCAATGTTGAATGAATGAACTTGTAGTTTCCACCCAAAGTCAAAGCGGCGGTATAATATCCACAATTTGATATTACCGTATTGTAAACCAACATATTGGCATTTTGAGCATAAATGCCCGCTATTGACATATTCTGGATAATGGTATTAGACAATGTCAATGTCAGTTCATCCTCAAAATGATTGTCAACCTGAATGCCTTTGATACCGTTCTTAATAATGGCATAATCAATTGTATTTCCACGACTTCCATCAAGGATATGAATATTGCCGAAATAATACATATTGTCGTTTATGACATAAATGGCCCCCCATTGCCCCGACTTGTTTGAGTAGTATTCCTCCAAACGGTCGCCCTGCATAATCACTGGTTCGTCAACAGTACCATTGATATGAAGCGTGCCTCTAACCATAAGGCTTGAATTGTTATGGAAATAGATGCGGGTTCCAGGGTCAATGGTAAGAGTGTATGCGCTGTCAACCAACACTGAATTGTAAATCAGATATGGTCTGTCGTTCACCCAATGGGCATCTTCAATTATAGAATCGTTATATAGATGCACATCCTGCCCAAAAGCCATAAGTATCACATCTTGCTGATTGCCATTGGTTTCAAATTGAATGGAATCGAGCACCAGTATTGGCGAGTCGCTGTCGTTAGGATTGATTGTAACTTCGACAAAGACAAATGCACTGTCATTGGCACGAATCTCCAAGTTGTTGATATTGTTCGACGACACACCGTCAACATTCAGCCTGTAGTATTTGCTTTGCAATGAAACCGAAGTGCGCACTGCATCACTGTTGCGGTTATATACAACAAACTGATGTGTGGTTGAACCAATATTTGAGAAAATGGTGTCGAATTTCAATGTATCGACAGAAAATGCCAAACGCGCAGAAGTGGAATTAGTGAAACTCTCCTTTTCATAACACGACTGAAACAGCAAGACACACAGCACAATGCTGCACAAATGGACTAATCTCATAACAAGTTTATTTCCCAAACGGCACAAAGAAGGAATTATTGCATCAGAACAATTCCACCTCTATGTTTTGGATAAATGCTGTATAAGTGTACTCGTTTTGGACTTTTGCGCCAGCCAACAATATGATAACAGGCTTTTCAGTGCCATCCTTTGCAAGAATCTGCTCTTCCTTACGTTTGCCTACATCCTTGCGTTTGTCAGGGTGAAGCAGATTGACCATAAACTCGTCTTCATCTTCAGGTGTGTACTTACGGAACAGCATCTTGATATTTTGGCCAAGCACCTCGCTGCGTGAATATCCCCACAAGGTTTCTGCAGCACGGTTGAAGAACTCGATATCGCCAGCCTGGTTAATGGTGACAATGGCGTCGTGTGCGCCTTCAAGAGTCTTTTCGTTACGAACCTTGACTTTTTCAATCTCCTGGAATTGAGCCTTAACTTCGCGACGTGCCTCTGCAAGTTTTTCCTGCAAATCAGCCTCGTGAGCCTTAAGCTCTATTTCCTGTTTCTTCAACAACTCATTTTGCTGTTGTGTAAGCAGTTCCATATTTTTTTGCTCCGTAATCTCGTGAGCGATGGAAATCACCTTTGATATTTCATCATACATATTTTTTACAGGTGTGTAAGAAACCTCGAACCATTTTGTAGTTCCGTTTGATGCTATCAGCTTAGACTGTCCCTGGAACGATTGACCAGTAATGACATTGTTCCAAACCGACTCAAAGTCGCTTTGTTCGTCTTCACCCATAAAATTGAACACGCTGTAGTCCTTCAAGTCTTCAGTACTGTAGCCCAATGTATCGATGAATTTCTGGTTGCAGTTTATCATACGTCCACTCGGTGCGTATTCGACCTTGATGCTCGACTCGTTGATAGCCTTGATTTGGCTTTCGTGGTCGAGATTCTGTTGTTGCTGTTGGGTTGTATCAATACCAAGGAACAAAATCTTCTCCACATTCTGCATACTGTCACGCACACAAGTATAGGTTGCCATAACCCAAATATCCTTGCCATTCTTGCTGACAAGTTTCATATAGCCCTCAAAGTGTTTTCCACCCTTTGCAAGTCCATCCCAAACCTCATTGAACTGACGCTTGTCCTTTTCGCTGATGAACATTGAAATATGGTGTCCCTCAACCTCTGAGTTAGAAGTGTATCCAAGTTTTTTCAAGAATTTCAGGTTAGCATAAAGCAATATGCCGTTCAAGTCAAACTCAGCACGAATGAGAGTATGGTTGACTGAGTTTGAGAAGCTGATGAATTCCTCAGCCTGTTTTGAAGCCTCTTCCTGCGTAGCCTGCAACTCTTCCATATTCTGGCGCATTTCCTCCTCTTGTTGCGACAGACGGTCAGCCTGTTCCTGTGAATCGGCAAGCAGTTTAGTAGTACGCATATTTGTCTTCACTGTCGAAATTGTGGTTGCTATACTTTCAGCCACCTTCTCGACAAACGAAACAACGTGTTCGGCAAATGGGTGGAACGATGAAAGTTCAAGGACACCGTGAATTTCGTCATTGACCTTCAATGGCACAATCAGCAACACACGAGGATTGGCTTCGCCCAAACCTGATGTGACCTCAATGTATTCTTCAGGAACCTCGTCAAGATATATTGTGCTTTTTTCGTATGCGGCACGTCCAACCAAGCCTTCTGACAATTCGATACGTTTCTGGCTGTATTTTCTACGGCCATAGGCAAAATGTGCAATCAACTCAAAATGAGGGTCTTCTGCCAAGTCATCGTTAAGGATAAAAAATCCGCCTTGCACAGCCTCTATATATTCACTCAACTGGCTTATTACTTCAAATGCCAGCTTGTCAATATTGTCATTGTTGTTTCGAAGAATCTCGCCGAATTTAGCCAAGCCACCAGCAGTCCAGTTTCGTTGCTCGTCTTCCTCCTTGCGTTTTATTTCCTCTTTCTTGTTTTGCTGAAGGTTGTCGCGCAGTTCAATCATTATATTACCCAACGCATTGCCCTTTTCAGGTTCATATTCACTGTTAAGGTTGCCTTTTGACAATTCTTCGGCGAAATTGAACAGGTTTTTCTGGCTGTTATCCTTGAATGTCTCCAAATCGTAAAGTTTTTCAGCCACTCGATATGTATATTTTCCTGCCACATACCCTGCTATGGTAAACACCACAGGCAACAATGTCACTATGAGCATATGAGGTCGTCCACTATGCAAATCGACAAGATTGCCTAATGTAAAAATCAAGTCGTTCTCCTTGAGAATCAACACATACGACACAACAGTAATAATGACGCCAACAGCAAATCCTATAAGGGAAAACTCAAAGACCGTGTTGGTTATATTCTTTTTTACGGAATTCTTTTTCATATCTCGCTTACTTAGTTATCAAACGTTCAAATTTAATAATTTATCGATATGAAATGCAGAAAAAGTGATATGTAATGCTGAATTTTGAAAGTGCTTTGGATTTTAATGACTTATTGACGTCCGCAAATGGTCCAACACTCAACTTTAGTACGTTTGAGGCCAACAAGTTAGCGCAATCAAGCATCAATATTGGTGTTTCAGTACAAAATCGGCAATTTGGTCCAATGGCAAGACGTGGTCGGCGGCACCTCGCTTGATAGCCTCTTTCGGCATACCAAACACCACACAACTTTTTTCATCCTGCGCCACAGTCACCGCTCCTGCCTGATGCATTTCAAGAAGACCTTGCGCACCATCGTCGCCCATACCTGTCATTATGACGCCGACGGCATTGCTTCCTGCAAACTGAGCAGTGCTACGGAACAACACATCTACCGAAGGCCTGTGTCGGTTAACAAGCGGGCCTTCCTTCACCTCAACGTAATAACGGGCGCCACTTCGTTTCAGCAACATATGGTAATTGCCTGGCGCTATCAAGGCTCGTCCACGAATTACGGTATCGTTGTTTTCGGCCTCCTTGACATTTATCTTGCATATTGAATTCAGTCTGTCGGCAAAGGACCGTGTGAATTTTTCAGGCATATGCTGGACAATGACTATTCCTGGACAATCGGGTGGCAATGCCATAAGAAAATCCTTAAGCGCCTCCGTTCCGCCAGTCGAGGCACCAACGGCAATGACTTTTTCGGTTGTCTTTATCATACTTTTAGGTGCAGATGCGGCCAGCACAGCGCTTGCACTCAACTTTGGCTGCACCAGTATCATATCTGTCGCCCTTCGGCGTCGCAGTTTTGCACCCGCCGCCGACTTCACGGCATCGCATATACGTATCTTTGACTCTTCAATGAATTCCTTTGTGCCCATTCGTGGCTTTGTAATAATAGCCACCGCCCCCAACTCCAATGCCTGTAAGCCAGACTCCGTGTTAGTGTCGGCAAGACTCGAAATGACGACAACTGGTATGGGGTGCTGCGTCATAATCTTTCGCAAGAATGTAAGGCCATCCATACGGGGCATTTCAATATCGAGAGTGATGACGTCGGGAACTTCGTGGGCAATTTTATTTGCCGCCACATATGGGTCGGAAGCGACACCCATCACCTCAATGTCAGGGGCGCTGGACAATATGCAGGACAATGTCTGCCTGACAACAGCAGAATCGTCGACAATCAACACCCGTATTTTCTTTTCGCCGTCCATTTTCATTCCGTTTTACACATAACGCATTGTAACACAACCGTTAGTGGTATTAAGGTATATTTTTCTGCCTCTTTTCCCGCCGACACTTTGCGCTACAACCTTGATTTTTCTCTCGTTTAATACGTCCATCGCGACATCAATGTTTCTTGCTCCTATTCGGAAAACGTTTTCCTTGACATCGATGACATCGCCTCCACCAAACACCTTTGCCTCAAGATTCTCAATTTTGCATCCAGCCTGAAGCATCTTTTCAATAAGTTTGTCTATGGCTATGTTTCCATATTTTGGCGACGCCAGGCCAACTCCTTCCCAATACGGCAACATATAATGATTCAATCCGCCGATATGCAAAGTGACATCGTATAGGCAGACGCCGACACAAGAGCCGAGAATGGTGCTTATAAAGCAAGGTTCAGCCTTTACAAGCATATTGCAAGGGAACACATTATGATTCTCGAGGCCGTCAAAAGTGCCAACAATATTACTACCCGATGGTCTAAAAGATGAATTCATCGTCGTTTAAGTCAGAGTCAGGGCATTGTGATGGTTCTGGCAGTTTGATTGTCACTTTAGTTCCGCAATCAGCATCGCTGACTAACTCAATGGTGCCATTTAGGCATTCCACATAAGCCTTTGCCACAGACAATCCAAGTCCACTGCCTTGATTATTTGAGTTTATCTCTTTGTCTATGCGTTCGAATCGGTTGAACACCATAGCCATTTTTTCATTGTTGATGCCAATACCATAGTCTTTGATGGTAATGCAAAGCATACTGGAATCGAGGCTTAACATTACCTCTACTTTATTTGAGGCATTGCTGAATTTGACGCTGTTGCTCAACACGTTCGACAATATAAGTTGAAGTTTTTCGGCATCGGTGACAAACATTCTCGCTTTGGCAAGTTCAGCGTCCACATTTACTTCAAAATTTATTGTCAGTTGCTTTTGTTCAGCCTTATACTTATAAATTGAAATAACATTGTCGACAAGCTGGATAGTGTCAATCTTTGCATAAGCGGGTTCACATTCACCTGCTTCTATATGGGCGGCGGCGAATATGTTTTTCAGTTGAAAATCGAGGTCAAAGGCCTCTGAATAAATCAATTCCGCCATATTCTTGACTCGTGTGATGTCTGTTCCGTTATAATTGGCAATGTTGCGCGACAGCCCCATTATTGAAGCGAACGGATTGACTATTTCATTGCACACGTTTGAAATGAAATGGCTTTTTATGGATTCGGAACTGGTAAGTTTTCCACTCAATTCACGCACTTCGCCACATAGAATGGAAATCTGCTGTTTCAATTCATCGACTTCGTTTTCGCGCTTGTCAATCGATGTATTCATTTGGTTGTTCATTTATGATAGTTCTTTTTCGGTATATGGTAGAGCCTATGCTTTCAAGAGGCACATTCATATTGGTTATGGTTTCACTATGTCCAAGGATAAAATATCCACCTGGTTTCAAATGTTGCACCAACTTGTTGATGATGTTTTCCTGGTCTTGCCGTTCAAAGTAAATCAAGGCGTTTCGGCAAAAAATAATGTCAAAATCAAAGCCGACAGGATATGTCGAATCCATAAAATTCAGCCTGCGAAACTGTATTTTATCGCGCAAATGCTTGACAATCCGCACATTTTGCACCTTTTGGTCCTTTGACCTCATCAGATACTTGCTCCTCATAAAGGCAGGCACAGGTATTATTCTGTCTTCACGGTAGATGGCATCGGCTCCTTGCTGAAGCATCAATGTTGATATGTCGGTGGCCAAAATGCTGTAGTCCATTCCGTAGTTTTTCTCACAGAATTCGCTCATCACCATAGCCAAGGTGTAAGGTTCCTCTCCCGAAGAGCATCCTGCGCTCCAAACATTCACCTTGCGGTATCTCTGCTCTTTTGCCAATGCTGGCAGAATATTGTTGGACAAATAGACAAAATGCGATGGTTCGCGAAAGAAATCAGTCTTGTTGGTTGACACCACGTCAATCATATGAATGATTTCCTCCTTGCCTGCGGGACTGAAGACATAATCGGCATATTCCTTAAAGTCGCGCATCGACAAGGCCTTTAGTCTTTTCTGCAATCGACCTTGAAGCACAACCCGCTTTGTCAGTGGCATCTTTATTCCGTAATTGGTTTGGATGAACTTGCTCAAGCGGCGGAACTCCGCGTCCTTGAGTTCGGGCATTGCGCCAATATATCCAACCATTCCAGTCTCCATATTCAATTGTCTTGTTGTGTATCGGCCTCAAGAAGCAAATGTTCGTTTGAGTTGAATACGATGTCAATGTTAAGCAACATTATAAATGCCTGTGGCAACTGATACATTCCTTTTATGAAATCCACCTTGTATTTTGTTCCTATGGTAGGCGAATTCTCAATCTTGCTGTCTGGTATTTCAAACACCTCGTCAACGGAGTCGGCAAGGATTCCAAGTTGCACATCTTCGCCGTCAATCTTCACGCAAAGCACTATGATGCAGGTTTTGTCGCAAATATTGGTTTCGTTCATTCCGAACTTCACACCCAAATCGACAATAGGCAGCACACTGCCTCGCAAGTTGATTACGCCACGTAAATAAGCGGGCGAATTTGGCACTTCGGTGATTGGCTTTATATCAAGAATGGTGAGAGCCTTTTGCACATCTACAGCAAACAATTCGTTGTTCAATCTGAACGACAAATATGTTGTTGCGGGTTCATTAACCTGAATTGCTGCTTTTTTCATCTTTTGTCAATTAACAGTTAAACAATTCAATCTTTTTTTCTGTCTTTCAACGAGAAAGCCGCTATCAACTTGTTTGTGTCCACAACCAACGCAACTGTTCCGTCGCCAAGAATTGTCGCACCAGATATTGTCTGCTGCTCGCGGTACAATCTTCCAAGTGGCTTTAACACTGCCTGATACTGTCCAATTATATCATCAATTGCTATGCCAATGGACATATCGCCATACTGGACAACCACAACGTGTTCCTGCTCTGGCGGTTCGCCTGGAATATTGAACACGTCGCGGAAACTTATATATGCAATTTCCCTGTTGTCGGTGCGGATAAGGTTGTTGACAGCGCCAGTCAAGTCGGCATGCTTGAACTCATAGCACTTTTTCACAGATGACAATGGAATGACATATTTGGTGTCAGCCACCCTGACAAGCAAACCGTCAATTATGGAAAGTGTCAATGGCAGTTTTATTGTAATGGTTGTTCCTTTGCCAACCTTTGTGTCAATGTCAACTTCGCCACGTATCTCTGAAATCTTGCGTTTTACCACATCCATTCCCACTCCGCGACCAGACACTTTGGTGACTTTTGACGCGGTTGAGAATCCAGACTGGAAAACAAGGTCGATAATATCCTTGTCGCTCAATTGTGAATCGGGCAGAATCAAGCCCTTCATTATGGCCTTGTTGCGAATTTTTTCAGGGTCCATTCCTTGTCCATCGTCAGAAACCTGAATGATGACATTGGCTCCCGAATAATATGCCTTGAGCAATATTGTGGCTTTTGCCGGCTTTCCCATAGCCTGACGGGTTTCAGCATCCTCAATGCCGTGGTCCATACTGTTACGTATGATATGCATCAGCGGGTCGTTTAGGCTTTCTATGATGTTCTTGTCCAATTCGGTATCGGTGCCTTCCACCTGATGAACAATACCGATTTCTCCGGCATGA
>CALABN010000178.1 GCA_937885735.1 uncultured Bacteroidota bacterium
TTCTTGTGGCTGACAACCTTTGCAAAATACTGTACTGGTGCCCAATAGGCGGTACTCAACAAGACCGTTTCGTTATTCATAGCATCAATCACTGATTATCCAATTCTCCAGCCTCGATGATTCGGATGAAGTTGGCGGCACGGCAACGTCCGAAACTACCTGCGAGGATTACAATCAAGTCATCGCGGTTTAACAAGCCTGAATTTATCATATTTGACAGATTCTCCTTCAGGAAATCGTCGGTATTGTCGCGACGCTGAACCATTTGGCAGAACACGCCAAACGACAAAGCCAACTCGCGCATTGTGCTTTCGCGATAGCAAAGGGCAAATATAGGCACATTGCCACGGAAGCCAGTAAGATTGCGGACCGTGCGCCCTGATGTAGTGTCGGCGACAATGGCCTTGGCATTGAGTTGCGTGGCCGACTTGACCGAATACTTGATAAGCATTGCGGCCACCTTGTTGGTGAGCACTGTTATGTCGCGGTCGCGATAGGCATCGTTCTGACTTTCAACCTCAAGGGCGATGCGTGTCATTGTCTGCACTGCCTCGACAGGATATTTGCCGTAGGCGGTCTCGCCACTCAACATTATTGCATCTGTTCCTTCGTAAATTGCTGTTGCAATGTCGGTAACCTCGGCACGTGTAGGACTCGGATTCTTTATCATTGAGTGAAGCATCTGCGTAGCAACAATGACTGGCTTGCGACGCTGTGCGCACTTGTCGATAAGCATCTTCTGAATGCCAGGAATCTTCTCGCGAGGCACCTCAATGGCCAAATCGCCACGAGCCACCATAACACCATAGGCAACATCAAGAATTTCGTCGATATTGTCAACGCCGTCCTGGTTTTCAATCTTTGCAATTATCTTTATATCAGAATGATATTCGTCAAGAATTTGCTGAACGGCCAATACGTCGTTTTTGCTACGAACGAATGAGTGTGCAATGAAATCGATGCCATTCTCAACGGCAAACTTTATGTATTCCTTGTCCTTTTGGCTCAAGGCTGGCAACTTGATGTGCACTGACGGAATGTTGACGCTCTTCTTACCTTCAATCACGCCTTCATTCTTGACCTCGCAAGTGAGGAACTGGTCGTTTTTGTCAACCACGGTCATCTCAACTGAACCGTCGTCGATAAGAATGCAACTGCCAACAGGCACGTCGGCGACAAAATCGGGATAAGTGACACAAACCATATCGGCTGTGGTTTCCTGCGTAGGGTTGCCCATTATACGCACAATGTCGCCACCTTTGACTGGTATCTCGTTGTCGGACATTGTAGTGCGGATTTCAGGACCTTTTGTATCGAGCAACAAGGCTATGCGGTCAGTCACCTTGCGAACATTTTCAATAACCTTGAGTGTGTCGGCGTGGCTTTGATGGGCGGTGTTCAAACGCACCACATTTACGCCTTCTTCATACAATTTCTTAATAAAATCAACGTCGCAACGGCGGTCGGAAATGGTTGCGACAATCTTTGTCAGTTTACGTTTCATCTTTTTTTATACCCCTTTCAAATTCGGCGCAAAAATAGACAATATCGCTTATTGACAAAGCACGAGTTTTGCTTACTTTTATAATATGATGACATATAAAGTCATATTAAGATAACAATTTGTAAACAAATACGATATGGAAAAACAGCCAAAAATAACGGACCAATTATGCGACAATTGCGCATTGGCAGAATGGGATATGAAGTTTCCAAACCTTGATGTATGGAAGAAGCCTACCCTTTTGCGCTGTCCGCATCAGGAATTTGCAATAATAAGAGGCACCCACGCGTGCGAGCATTTCAAGTTGAAGCCTGCTGAAGACAAATAGCACTTTTGAACGCAGACATTACAGTTTGGACTGATTTGCACCGATTTAAATCAGGTTTTCAGAGTGTGCCGACTCAAGATGTACCCAAAAGTTGTCAATTGGGCAGTTTTGCACATATTTTATTGTCACAAAAAGCCTTTGAAACGAATATTAAACTGCGACAAAACAGACAGAATAGAAAACTGATAAAAAATTGTTTGCCTATTTTTTGCAAAGGACGGATTATGGCTTATTTTTGCGCCGTCAAAAAATCGGCTGGTTCCGTAGCTCAGCTGGATAGAGCAACAGCCTTCTAAGCTGTGGGTCTTGGGTTCGAATCCCAACGGAATCACCAACAAAGTCTTCGGAAATCTTCCGAAATTGGCTTAAAATCACGAAACCGCCTTAAATCAAGCATTTAGGGCGGTTTTCTTTTTCCTATAATCTTCTCAAATTATGCTAAAATCTTCTAATTTTTTGCGGTTTGCGTTACTAATGCGTTACCCGCGTTACAAAAATAGTATGTACTAAAAGACATCTATTCTTGCCGAAACCAATTTATAGAACCCACCTTAACAAGGTTATCACGCAACCTATTCTTTGTATCCATTTATGTCTCGACAAAAAAAACTCGCCTACCAAAATGGCAAGCGAGCAACTTTTAATCTATGAGTCAACGCCTCAAAACGTTGATAAGGCAAAAATATCAATCTTTTTCAATTCACAAATCAACTTTCACCATTATTTCCTTTCAATTGATTCAATCAATTGATTGCAAATGGCCTTCATACCAGCCACCGATGGGTGACCGTTCTGCTTTTCAATATCGTGAAGTTCAATCAGTTGAATATTAAAATGATTGCAAATCTCACGGAACGACACATTGATATCTTCCTTTAATTCCGAATTCAAGATTACATACACCTTTGCATTGGCATATTGCTTCTGCAAACCAGACAAAAGGCAGGCCAGTGCAGGACGGAAACTCTTGCAGTCGGCGTCAGTCCAGTCGGCATACTGATATTCACCAATAGGTGAATTGGCCCAGGCATCGTTGGTTCCGCCAAACACAAATATGATGTCGGGGTTGCCTAGTTTACCCAAACGGGCATTGAACGAGTTTTGTGTGGCATCCATTCCAAAATAACCTGTGTTACAAATAGTTGTACCACCCCAAGAATCGTTTTTCTCAAGTTCAAAGCCCATAGCCTTGATGTAGAGGCTCCACCACGTCTGCTCCATTTCCTTGACATCGTTGTTGGCGTCAGGATAGAATGTTGCGTAACCCTCTGGAATGATGTCCTTGTAAGTTGAATAAGAATCACCAAGGACTGACACCTTCTTTGTCTGTGCCGAAATTGCCATTGTCGTAAAAATCAATGTTGCAAATAATAAATACTTTTTCATTTTCGTGTTATTTAAAATATAAACATATAGTAATCAATCTTATACAAATCAACACTTTTAAAATTAGAATCAGTGGATGCGTACATACGCCTTGCCATTCTGTATGACTACGCCTTGATAGTCCTTGCCAACACGTCGTCCACTGATATCGTACATTGGCTGATTAAGGTCAAGTTTTTCAATGGCAGGCTCCTCCACAATCGAGTTTGGTTCACTGCCAAACGGCGAATCATTGTTAATGGACTTCACCATTTCTTCCATATACCCAGCCACATATAAATAAAATATTGTGCCAAACGACGAGTGTTTTAGGTTCCAATTTGTAATAATCTGCTCATTTGCAGGCAGATTCAGATACTCAATGGCCTTTTGTGTATTGATAAACGGCACAACCTCATCACTTGGCTGATGCAACAGAGTCATTGGATGAACAAGATTCCAATCGCAGAGCAGGTTATTTTTATCGGCAACTGCCTGTAATTCTGCACGCAACACTGATTTTTCATCAAAAACATCAGGATTCAGCATTGATTTGATTGAATTATCCGATGTCACATTCAACATTTTTTCCGACACTTCTTCGGTTGTAAGATTCTTTGAATCGACCCAACTTTCCAAACCTGCGTCAATTAAATCCTTGTTAAAAAAATCGCTGAATTTTCTGCTTTTTGCAAAGCATTGCGGATAGCCTGCCATAAATCCTTTGATAACCATTGGCAAAAGCACTGGATATGATATAGTGCCACCACTCAATATTTCATTCAATGTCAGAGAGACATCATACGGACCTGCACCGCACCACGATTTTGAGAAATGAAGTTCATTGGCCAGTTCAGGATTTTTGTCGAGTGCACGATGAACGACCATTGCCACACCTCCCCCCTGCGAATAGCCGACATTGAACATTGAATCAACGACAAAATCCACATTGAGACTATCTATGATACGACGGGCGACTAGCGCAAAATCGATGCAGTTTGCCACATTCTGCTCATAGCACAGATATGTATGTGGCTTGTCCTTGCTAATGCCATAACCGTAGTAATCAGGTGCCACGATTAAGTATTTTCCGCGAAACAGCATTGCGCTTGCTGTTGCCTTTGCCACCGAAGGTGCCTCCGAATTACTGGCAATTGTATGGTGATTGTCAAGCAAAACAGCAGTAGCAGGCAACGTCTTTGGTATGCTGATTAACCCCGACAATGTTGCAGTGCCTGTCCCATCTGCATTCATCGAGACATAGTTGACAACCAGCGCTGTTTCCGTATCATTGCTGGTTTCTGAAACAATGCGATAAGAAGGGACATCGGTCGCCAGCAAATTTGCGGTGACACCACACACAAGCACCATTGTGCCTATCAGCCTTGACATTACATTCTTTCCCATTTTCACAATATCATCTTTGATTTATAGTTTCAAAACATTCAATGCCATACAACTGAAATACAATCTTATAAGGCAAGATTCATTCGCAATGGTCACACATTTTCACAACAAAGCGAATATACAAAAATCGTCCATACCGACAATGTGCATAAATTGATTTAAGTTGACAAAAGAACAGCAAAAACGTCGCAGAGCCCCACGAATCGGCAGATATGTATATATTTGCGCCGAATTATGAAAGTAGAACTCTCTGGACATTACAGCATAAAGCGTCTTCTTGCCAGTTGCCTGCCAATGGTGGCTATGATGCTTGTCACTTCCGTCTATAGCATTGTTGACGGCCTCTTTATTTCAAACTTTGCGGGAAACACCGCGTTCGCCGCAATGAATCTGGTATGGCCCGCCATAGCCCTAATCGCCGCATTGGGACTGATGATTGGCACAGGCGGAAGCGCGTTGGTTTCAAAGACATTTGGCGAAGGCGACCAACTCAAGGCAAATGCAATATTCACAATGCTGATACGGCTTTGCATCATTTCCGGCATAGCCATAACCATTGTTTTTTTCATATTGATGAGACCCATAGCCGTTGCTCTTGGCGCTGAAGGCGGACTAATAGAGCCTGCCGTCACGTATGGCCGGATAGTGGTTATATCAATGCCAGCATTCATTCTTCAAATGGCGTTTCAGTCGTTCTTTATGACAGCCGAAAAGCCTCAACTCGGCACTATGATGAGCATCATAAGTGGATGCCTAAACATTGTCCTCGACGCACTGTTTGTCGCAGGCTTTGGCTGGGGGCTTACTGGCGCCGCCATTGCCACGTCAATATCACTCACCATTGGCGGATTGTTCCCTGTTTGGTATTTTGCATCGCACCGCAACAACTCACAACTCAAGTTTCTGAATGCCTCGGGCAACCAATCATACGGCGTTGAATGGATGTACAGCCACTCTCCTGCCGACTGGCACCATATTGGCCGCTCGTGCACCAACGGAATGTCGGAATTCATTGGCAACATTGCACTTAACATAGTGAGCATATGCTACAACCTTCAGTTGATGCGGTTTGTAGGCGAAAACGGAGTGAGTGCCTACGGCATAATAATGTATGCAGGATTCATCTTTGCATCTATTTTCATTGGCTACAACATTTGCGTAACTCAAGTGATTGCCTACAACTATGGAGCAGGCAACAAGGCCGAAATGCGCAGTCTTCTGCACAAAAGCCTTGTGATAGTCTTGCTCGTAGGAATGGCGATGACGGCATTGTCGGAAATATTGGCCCCCACGCTGGCACACATCTTCATACGGAACAATCCCGAACTGACCCAAATGACAATCCACGCCATACGCCTTTATATGCTGTCATTCTTGATATGTGGCATAAATATGTTTACATCTGCGTGGTTTACTGCACTTAACAATGGCATCATCTCTGCCATAGCAGCTTTTGCCCGCACTTTGGTTTTCGAACTTGGAGCCGTATTCATTCTTCCATCCATTTTGGGAATCGAAGGCATCTGGTACTCTGTTTCGGTTGCCGAAGTGTTCGCCTTGATTCTTTCACTGTCGTTGATTCTGGCATTCAGAAAAAGATACCTTTGAGTTTAATTCAGAATTAAGAGCCAACGGCTAATAGCTAACAGCCAATGTCCAAAGTCTAAACCTCTAAACAGCGAAGCTCCCGAAACCTTTCGGGATAAACTTCTCAACCTTACTAGGCACCAGGGACTATGCACACTATTTTCAACCTTACTTCTAAACATTCCAACTTTACACTTACATTTGCACCAATAAAACAATACAATAATGGATAAATTAAGTTACGCTCTTGGCCTGAACATCGGCCAACAACTGAAACAAATGGGACTGAAAGGCAAATTTGTTGCCAGCGATTTTGCAGCAGCCGCCAACGATATGATTCAAGGCAACGCCCCTCAAATCGACTTATCAGAGGCTCAAATGGTATTGAATCAATTCTTTGCCGACCTCGACAAACAACAAAAGGAAGCCTCTACACACGCTAAAGAAGACGGCGAGAAATTCCTAAAGGGAAATGCCTCAAAACCTGGCGTTACAGTTACTGCAAGTGGTCTTCAGTATCAAGTTTTGACACAAGGTTCAGGCAAGAAGCCAAAAGCAACCGACACCGTAAGATGCCACTACGAAGGCACCCTTATCGACGG
>CALABN010000179.1 GCA_937885735.1 uncultured Bacteroidota bacterium
ATAATCTCTCCGCCTTTTTCAACCATTACGGTATCGCCGACGTGCAAGTCGTGCGACTTGATGATGTCGGCATTGTGCAGTGTGGCGCGCTTTACCGTTGTTCCCGCCAACTGGACAGGTTCAAGGTTTGCCACTGGCGTCACTGCGCCTGTCCTGCCTACCTGGAACGACACCGACAGAAGTTTGGTCTGCACCTGCTCTGCCTTGAACTTGTAGGCAATGGCCCAACGTGGCGTCTTGGCCGTATTTCCCAACTCGTGTTGGTCGCTGATGCTGTCAACCTTGATTACAATGCCGTCAATGTCAAAAGGCAGGTTATAGCGTTCCTTGTCCCAATAGTTTATAAAGTCAAGAATCTCGTCAATATTGTTGCACTCGGCCACGTATGTAGGCACCTTGAAACCCCACTTTCGGCAACACTCCATATTTTGCCGATGCGAGTTGGTAGGCAATTGGTCGGCAAAAAGGAAGTAGAGCCAGCAGTCGAGTTGGCGTTTGGCGCACATTGCCGAATTCTGCATCTTGAGCGAGCCAGCCGTGGCATTGCGTGGATTGGCGAACAACGCATCGCCAGATAAGGCGCGTTCCTCGTTCAACTTGTCGAAAACGGCGTGAGGCATCAATACCTCGCCCCTAATCTCGAAAATGTCGGGATAGTCGCCTGGCTCCAATTTCAAAGGAACCGACTTGATTGTACGCACATTGGCTGTCACGTCGTCGCCTTTTTCGCCATCGCCACGCGTGACAGCGTGAACCAGGCGTCCGTGCTCGTATGTAAGGCTAATGGACGCTCCGTCATATTTCAGTTCGCAGATATATTTCACATTGTGGCCCAATGCCTTGCGGACACGGTCGTCGAAATCAACAATCTCCGCCCTGTTGTAGGTGTTGCCCAACGACAGCATCGGGTATTTGTGATAAACCTGCACAAAATCTTGCGTTATGTCGTTGCCGACACGTTGCGAAGGGCTGTCGGGGTCGAACCTGTCAGGATTGGCCTTTTCGAGGGCCATCAGTTCGTTCATCAACTGGTCGTACTGATAATCGTCAATTTCAGGCGTTGCCTGTACGTAATATAGATAATTGTGCCTGTTGAGTTCGGCTCGAAGAAAGTCAATGCGGTCCACAGTAGTCAGGTTTTAAGGGAATCAGCCTAATCCATAAGTTCGTTGTCGTTGGCAGTCTGCTTGCGCTTCATATACTTGTTGCACTCGGCAAACAGTTCGCCTTGGTCGATAGGCTTTTCAAGCAGTTTGTGGATGCCTATCCGCTCGCAACGCTCGGAAACTTCAGGTATTGCGTATGCCGTTTGTGCAATTATGTCGGCCTTGCTGTCGTATTTCAAAATCAATTCCGATGCCTCAAGGCCGTTCATTTCTGGCATTCTTACGTCCATCAGAACCACCTCGATGTCTGGGTTTGACTTGTATTGCTCAACAGCCTCGACACCGTTTTTGGCGCGAATGACCTTTACCTTGGTACGAAGCATCAATCCCTGCAACAAGATGAAGTTAAGTTCCTCGTCTTCAGCAATAAGAATAGTATGTCCAGTCCAATCGGGTATCTCGAACTCAACATTTTTAGAGTCGTACATTACGCTTGACAAGTCCTCCTCGTGAACATAAGGAATGTAGAAGATGAAGTTTGGATGCCCTGAATTGATGTTGTCAACCCAAAGTTTGCCACCCATTTTTTCAATGATGCTCTGCGCAATGATTATTGAAATGCCGTATGACTCTTCAATTTGCGAAAGCGATATGCTGTAATCTTCGTGGTCCTGGGCGTACTTTTCCAGTTCCTCCTTCGACTCGTCGCCTCTATCGGTATTGACAAAGAAGAACACCTTGTCCGAAGTGGTTCGGTAGCCAAAATAGATGCAATCAGTGTCGGCAAAGCGAATGATTGTGGTGAGCATATTTTTCAGAATCTGCTTCAGACGGAACGAATCGGAACGAATCATTACATCATCTTCAATGGTGTCAATCAGCAAAGATATGTACATATTGTCCTTGTTGAGTTGCATCTTCTTGGTATTGGCAATGTTATAAACGTCGGCAATGATTGAGTTAAGGTTGAAGTCAGAATACTTGATTTGGACATTTCCAGCCTCAATCTTTGAATAATCCACCATATCGTTGACCAAATCGGTAAGGATGTCGCCGTTGGTCTGTATGTTCTCTGTTATCTCAATCCTCTGGTCGTAAGTAAGGTCGATGTCGGCAAGCATATCGCAGAAATGCGTGATTGACTTCATAGGTGTGCGGATGTCGTGGCCCAAATTGGCAAGGAACGACGTCTTCATTCTGTCAGACTCGGCCATCTTGTCGTTAAGCGCCTTGACCTGCTTTGAGTATCTGTCGATGTCGGAAATGTCGCGTGAAATGCCGACAAGTCCGAAAATGTGGTTTTCAGTGTTGATGAGAGGCATCTTGCGATTCTCGAACTTGTGGTCGATGCATTGCGAATCTGTGTGCCACGACTGCTCCGACCACGATTTGCCCGACTGAAGGACTATCTTGTCGGATTCCAGATAGCAATCGGACAATTTGGTTCCGAAGAGTTCCATATCGCTATGTCCTACTACCTGTTGCTCGGTCATTTGGTAATAATCGTAGAAAGCCTTGTTGGCTTGCAGGTAAGTTCCGTCAACCGACTTGAAGTAGATAAGGTCCTGCGAAGTGTCGATTATGGCCTGAATGAACGACTCGGTAGTAAGGTGGTTGTAGAACATATTTGTGTCGAATACAGGCGAAATGATTGCCGAAAGGATGAAAATCTCTGAACGGTCCTCGTACTTGAACGGATGCTTTACAATCCAACGGTCGCCTTCAAAGAACTTCGACTTGAACGGAACTGTGCGGATGATTGAATTTGCCTGTCCTGAATAGATGACATTGTCAAAATCAAGCAAGGTATCGGCGGTTTCGGCATCAACAAGGTCGCTCCACTTGCAGTTTTCTGGAAGTATGTCAATTTGTGACACACTGCGCAGGAATGCACGGCTGGCCTTGACAACGTGTCCGTCCTGATTGCTGATGACAAACCAGAATGGCGCGTTCAGCATCACCTTTTGAAGCAAATCGCTGTTTGCTGGGAAAACCAACGGCGATGTTGGATTATGTATCATTCCTCGTATCTGTTCGCTCGACGAATCGCTGACTTCACTATACAATGTCTTAATCCACAAATACATAATGAGAATAACCACCAGCAATAGGATTATCACTGCGTATATCCAACCCGACACGACATATTGTACATTTGCCTTGTAATGAATCCATTGGCTACTTATCGACTCAAACTTTCCTGTCTCGAAGCAATCCTTCAAATTAACCTCAATGGTGCTGTCGAGACGACGGTCGTTTTGGCGGACAGCCAATGCCAAAGGCTTGACAATGTATGGTGTAGGCAGATAATCGATATTGCTGTATTTTTTCTGCGACTTGATGTATGAAACGGCCGACAACGGCAGAATTGCACAATCGTTGTAGCCTTCGGACAATATGCTCAAAGCCTCGTCGGGACTGCTGACATTGAGTATGTACGATGTGCGGTGGCGATACAACGCGCTGAACGGATAGTCGTTCTTGACAACAATCACCTTCTTGTCAGTCAGACCGTAAATGGATTCCACAGGCTCGTTTCGGCGGAAGCAAATCACATAGTTAATCTGCAACGGCACCTCGTACTTGACATATCCGCTTGGCAACGGCTCGTCTGCTGGGAAAAAGATGATGTCGGCACTCGACGCATTTTCGCCACTGGCATCTGTACGAAAATCAAGTCCGTACACATTGCCCAAAATGTTGTTGAGCACATCAGGCAAAATACCGTTGGCTCCCTTGTCGGAATCAAAGAAATATGGGTAGATGTTTATCTGTGACGATACGACTATGCTGTCGCTGGCCGAAACTGATATGCAACATATCATTGGCAACGCAATCAACAATTTACGGAATCCATCAAACATACTGGTCGTCAAATTAGAGTGTTAGAACAATCATTCATTGCCTATAGGCAAATTGAGCCCCTAATTTAACACTATTTTGGAAAGGATAACACAAAGTTTTATTGGGTTTAAAAGTGAGAATGGACAATATTTTTTGCTTTTCAGGCATTTTTCAAGACAAATCGCGTTTCCCATATAAAATGAAATTGACACCAAACACAACGCCTGCCAATGCCAATGCACAACCAAGTCTAGAATAGAAAAATGCGACAAAAACATCAGGAAAGATGCCCGAATTCTACAGGTGGGTTCTATAAATTGATTTCGAGAGATTTTTGAATTTTTATCGAGTAGATTTATTGACGACTGACACCCATAAAGATACCGATACAAAACAAAAAGCGCCGAAAAAGTTCATATAGCCCATTTCGTTATATTTATATTAACGGTGAATTTCTAGAACTCACCTTAAGTTTCCGATGATTGTAAAGTATGGCAAATATGCTCAACTTTCTTTTCGGTGACAAATATCAAAAAAAATCCCAAGCCGAAACTTGGGATTTGTATTTAAAAAGGAAAAAATATCCTATTTGTTTACTTGGAAACGCTTGTTGCCAGTTTCGAAGAAATCGATGATTTGGTTGACTGCAGCGTAGCCAGCATTGATGTTGGCTTCTTCAGTCTGTGCACCCATCTTCTTTGGAGTGAAGAAGTAGCGACCATCGAACTTTTCAGCAAATACGTGAGCGCAGTCAGGAGCGATGTCCGAAATGTAACGGAAATCTTGGCGAGCGTCCATTATTTGAAGCAAACCGTCTTCGTCAATTACTTCCTTGCGGGCAGTGTTGATAAGAACGGCGCCTTTAGGCATCAAGTTCATCAAGTTGTAGTTGATTGATTTCTTGGTCTGCTCTGTTGCTGGCATGTGAAGTGAGATGAAATCGCACTTGCTGTACATTTCCTCTGCTGTTGCTTCAGGAATGATGCCTTCAGCCTGCATCTTGTCAGCTGGAACGAATGGGTCGAAAGCGTGAACTTCCATCTCAAAGCCCTTTGCAATGCGAGCCAAGTTGCGGCCAACGTTGCCGTAGGCGTGGATGCCAAGTTTCTTGCCTTTCAACTCGCTGCCAGCCTTGCCGTTGAATTGGTTGCGGACGATGTAAAGCATCATGCCGAATGCCAATTCTGCCACAGCGTTGCTGTTTTGGCCTGGAGTGTTCATTGCAACCACACCGTTGGCGGTGCATGCTGCAAGGTCTATGTTGTCGTAGCCTGCACCTGCGCGAACAATCACTTTCAGGTTCTTGGCTGCGTCAATGACTGCTTTGTCGGCAACGTCGCTGCGGATGATGATTGCGTCGGCATCAGCCACTGCGTTTACGAAATCTGCCTGCTCGGCGTATTTCTCAAGGCGTTGCACTTGATAACCCTTGTCTTCTGCCATCTTGACCATGTTTTCAATGGCTGTTGTGGCAAATGGCTTTTGGGTTGCTACTAATATCTTTTTCATTTTATTTCTTATTTATTAGTCACTTGTTTTTCAAATTCTGCCATGCAGTTTACCAAAGCCTGGCAATCTTCAATTGAGCATGCATTGTAGCAAGATGCGCGGAAACCACCTACTGAACGGTGACCCTTGATGCCTACTATGTTGCACTTCTTTGCGTAATCCATGAACTCGTCTTGATACTTCTCGTTGCCTGGAGTCCAGACAAATGGAATGTTCATGCGAGAACGTGATTCCTTTTGAACAGGTGACTGGAACAAGCTGTTGCGCTCAATTTCGTCATAGATGAGTTTTGCGCGCTCGATTGCAAGTTTTTCC
>CALABN010000180.1 GCA_937885735.1 uncultured Bacteroidota bacterium
AAGCAATATGGCTGCCGGTGCAACCATTGGCTCGAACCACAACAGCCGTGCTGCCGATGGTGAGATTGTGGCATCGCGTGGCTTCTGGCCCGGACTGTGCTCAAGCGTAAAACATTCTAGCAAATTTGCATCGTTTACATTGCTTAGCAAGGCCGATTATCCTACCGAGATGAACATCACATTGCCATTTTCGTTAGTAAACAACAATGTCAGCCATAATGAACTCGAAGTGATGCCTGCATTCTGGTGGATGTACAACATGTACGCTTTGGCCCGCAACGCATGGAAATACCAAAAGCGTGATTTGCGCAAGCGCAAGTTCCAACATATCGAGTTTGACGCCTATGCTCCAGACAGCATGGAGGAGGTGATATCAGGCCGGAAACTACTCGAAATTTGGACAGCAAAGGCATGGCTGCGCACCCAGGGCAAGAATGTTGATGGACAGAGCGACAAGGCTTTGCGCGAAGTGGGCAAGGAACTTTTGCATGGCGACAATAAAATTGTCGACAACTTGCAGGTTTTTGGCGAGGACATGGAGAAAGGCAAACGCCGGGTCAGAATACTGAAGGTTTATAACGGATATCATTCTTATGGCGATATGCTTGTGTACTATGCCGTAAAGAATGTCATTAAATATATGCATGACCATCTGCAGGCAACGTTCGGCTCCTTGCAGGAATTGATTGCCGGACGCCGACATAAGGATTGGTCGAACCTTGGCGGACAACTGATGCAGACATCGGATTTGGACCAGTTGCGTGACGATATACGTCGTGGAAGACTCGATTCGTGGGAGGCAATACATAATAGATACGATGAGATTTGGGAGCGTTACGACATGGACAAGTTCCGTCATGCATACCAATCGCTTTGCTATCTTTTGGAAACAGAAACAATTACCGATGAGATGTGGCGCGAAGTGCTTAAGAAAGCCATTGACATTCAGCAGTATATCTGCGACCAAGTCTATGAGTCACGCAAAAAGGACTACGATAACCAATATCGTAAAAATACATACAGAAACAACGAGGAGATGATAGCCGCCATTGGACCACTTGAAGAAAACAGTTTCATTCTTCAGGTAAGGAAAGAGACAGAGACTTTCAACTCTCAAATTAGTGAATTGTACAACCGCTTTTAAACATAAATCATATGAATCTCAAAGATGAAAAGTACGCAAATTATGCGTTGGTGCAGGAGATGATGGGTACCATTGACACCGTAAAAAAGTTCGATCCGTCTGTTACAAAGAAAATATCTGAGGTTGTGAAGAAAAGCCAGCGCTTATATCTGACAGGCGAAGGCTCTAGCCGTATTTTCCCTGCCAAGAACGCCATGCGCAAGGCAAAACGTTGGGGAATGGACACAAACATCCAGACTGACGGCTCTCGTCAGTCTTATGAATACGACTTGTCAAAATACACAGTGTGCTGCGCTTCAAATTCAGGCCGTACAAAGGAAGTGATACTTCTTGCGAAGAAATTGCTTGAGGCAGGCAAGAAAGACGTGTTTGGCCTTACAGCATGCAACGACACAATGCTTTCAAAAAACTGTGTCAGCACACATATCCTAAATTGCGGTTGGGAGCAGGCTGTGGCTGCCACAAAGAGTGTTGTAGAGCAGGCATTGTATTACGAGTCGATTCTATGGAATGTCCGTAACGAAGACAAGTCGGCCGAACTGAAAAAACTGCCATCATTGATTGAACAGGCTCTGACATTGTCGATCCCTTCTGACATTGTGAAATATGTCATGAATGCCGAGACGATCTATTTTTCAGGCTATAACGATGGAGTTGCAGAGGAATTGACATTGAAGACCAACGAGATAACCCGCCATAAGTCTGATTTTCTTGAAGGAACGTACGCAGTGCACGGCATTGAGGAGGTGATGAAGTCGAATGACATAGTTTTTGTTATCGATCCAATTGAAGCCGAGATTGAAAAGTTCCAGGAAGTGCTTGAAAAGGGCGTTGGCTTGAAGGTTGTAGCCATAGCCGATCACGACACGCCGTTTGAAACCATTAAAGTTCCGCAGGCAGGCGATTTCAAGCCATACGTGATGCTTTGCGCAGGCTGGAACTTGCTGGTCGAGATTGGCCTTGCATTCGGTATCGATCTTGACAAGCCTGATAGGGCAAGAAAAGTCGGAAATGAACTGATTCAGTAATAGGACTAAATAATGTGAAGAAAGCCCGCAGACAATAGCCTGCGGGCTTTCTTTTTGCATGAATGTCATAAAAAAACAGGGGAGTGTTACCGGCACTCCCCTTTGTCACTATTTATAGTCAAACAGTGACAGACTAACAACTCTAATCGGAAAAACTTTTCTATTATGAAAAAATGAATTTCAGATTAATATGTTTCGGCATTTTTGTACCGAAACATATTCAACTATAATTAATAACCAGGGTTTTGATAATCCTTGATTTCTTCTTCAGACATTTCCAATCCGTCAAGCTGTCCTTGTGGAATAGGCATTAGGTACAAGTGCTCGTCAATGTCACGTTCGAATGTTTCAAGAGTTACATCAGCAGCAGCGGAACCGCAAATCTTGTATGATGATGCTTTTTCTTTCCAAGTTTGTGTACGGACCAAATCGTACCAGCGATAACCTTCACCGTAGAATTCACGAGAACGTTCGGCAAGAATGTAGTCGATGTCGATGTTTGAAGGAGTGGCATCAGTCATTTCCTTGCTAAAGTCGCGAGTTACGTCTTTGGCTTCGGCGACACTGTGATTCCATTTGCCTGCGCGAGCACGCAATACATTGACAAGTTCGCGAGCTGATTTTTCGCCAGTGGCACCTTTAACTGCAGCTTCTGCAGCTACAAGATACAATTCAGAGAATTTTGCAATATAGAAAGGACGTACACTGCCTGCGTTAGGATCGCCAAGTGCCGATTGTGTGTCATAGTCGGTACGCTGGTCGCTGATTTTGAACGGACCAGGGTAGCGAAGACGGCTGATGTGTTGTGGATCGACAACGTAGCATGCGCTATCTTTCATGACTCCCAAGCCAAGGCTTCCGCCCTTTGTCATTGCGTCAGCATAATCTATGCCTTCTGTGTCTTCGCCCAAGAATGACAATACTGCATCACCAATCTTGATTGATTTGCCGTTTGCGCAGTACAATTCAGAATAATCCATGCCGTTTTGATTCCAGTTGGCACGGTAAACAGTCTGGAATGTGGCATCGTAACGTGAATCGTGAGTCTTGTCGGCGAATGTCTCTGTAAATACATTGTATGTCGGAGCCATGCGTGACCAAGGACGGCCATAGCCTTGCTTAGCTTCGCGGGCAACTGGGTTGACGCCACTTTTCATGGTGCCATTGGCATCCAATTCGGTGCTTGCGTAAGCAACTATAGTAGGGTAGTTCCAGTTGCACATCCAGAATGCGAAGTTGTCTGGAGCATTGCCAGAACCGTAGGTAAGGCTGCCGCCATTGTACAGCTCGCTGCTTTCGGTGTGGTCGGCCCACAAAAGCATTTCAGGGTTACGCTCGTTGGCTGCAAGGCACATGTTGTAGAATGTTTCTTGCAAAGCGAACGGACCAGGATTGTTGATGGCTTCAAGTGCAACATCGTAAGCCTTTTGGAAATATTCTGCTGCAGAAAGTCCGTTAGGATCCTTGCGTGGACCATTCAACTGTCCGTCAACAGCAGGGTAGGTAGGTATGTTGTTTGGGTTTTCCAGCCACCATGCGTATGTAAGATAAGCCTTTGCTAGATATAGGCGAGCAAGAGTCTGTGTTGCGGTGCCAGATGCACGAGGTGCCTCAGGCAGGTTCTCTGCCGCATATTCCAGGTCGGGAAGGATACATTTAGTGTAAACTTCGGCCACATTGTTGCGGACAGATGTTCTTACCGGTTTGGCGTTTGATTTAAGTTCGCCAGAACCGAAATCCAATGGAACGCCGCCGAATGTCTGTACAAGCAGGAAGTAGTCGAATGCACGGAAGAAATATGCTTCGGCAATAAGCGATGGCGAGCAATTGTCACCATATTCAATCATCTGGTTTGCCGAGTTGATGTTGATGATCATAGGCTGCCAGATTACGTCGCAACGGCAGTTTGAAGCTGTCAGTACAGCTGCACCTTCAGAGTGGTCGGCATCCTTGAAGTTTGCGTCGGCACTTGCACCCCATGTGAATTCGTCGGTGCCGGTTTCAACAGCGTTGTAATAGTATCCTTGGCCGTAAATGTTACGCAAGTTGTTGTACATGTTGCTGATGCCGCCAATAACACCTTGGTCGGTCTTGTAGAATTCAGGTGTGAATATTGCACGAGGATGTTCATCCAAAACATCGGAGCAACTTCCGAAGCCCAGCGATACAGCTACTGCAGCGCCAAGCAATGTTATGATATTATTCTTTTTCATTTCTCAAGTTATTAAAAGG
>CALABN010000181.1 GCA_937885735.1 uncultured Bacteroidota bacterium
TACTCGATAAAAATTCAAAAATCTCTCGAAATCAATTTATAGAACCCACCTAAAATTATTGCATAATGCAAGGTGGTAAAGATAGGGATTTTAGGCGAGAAACTATTGTCGTTTTGCATTAACATTTTAGCAAAACGAAGGCTCATTGCACCGTTATAGTGCAAATTATTACAAATTATGCACTATTATAGTGCATTTTTTAACAACATATGCACTGTTACAATGCATATTTATATATTTTTGCAAAAAAACAAGGTTATGGAAAGTTTAATCGCGACATACAAGGCACTGCTAAAACAGGAACATTCTGACTTTGTGCGTTATATGCACGACAGAATAAACTGGAACAACAGACTGATAGGAATTGTCGGCCCACGCGGTGTGGGCAAGACAACACTTATCATACAACACATAATCAATAATTTGAATGCCGACGAATGCCTGTACGTCAATGCGGACGATTTCTATTTTTCAAGCAACAAAATTGTCGATTTAGCCAACAATTTCTCAAATATTGGCGGTAAATACCTGTTTATTGACGAGATACACAAACACGACGAATGGGCAAGGGAACTGAAACTGATTTACGACTACCACCCCGACCTTCACGTTGTGTTTTCAGGTTCATCAATATTGGACATTACCAAATGTGCAAACGCCGACCTTTCACGGCGAGCCGTAATCTACAAAATGCAAGGCCTCTCATTTCGTGAATACCTGAAACTGTTTCACAATATCGACAGTCGGGTTTTCTCTCTTGCGGAAGTGCTGGAAAACAAAGTGGAACTCGACAAAGGCGTAAGACCTCTACAATATTTCAAACAATACCTGAAAAACGGTTATTACCCGTTTGCCCTAAACGACGACTACAAAAGTCGTCTGCAGGCTGTAGTGAACCAAACCCTTGAATCAGACATTCCGCAATATGCCAATATGCACGCATCTACATCGAGGAAACTGCGTCAACTACTGGCTATCATCTCGAAAAACGTGCCATTCAAGCCAAATATGAAGACTATAGGCGAATCGTTGGGCGTAAGCAGGAACAACGTTGCCGACTACCTTCTATACATTGAACAGGCAGGCCTTATTTCGCAGTTGAGAGACGGCACTGGCGGAATCCGCTCACTCGCCAAAGTGGACAAAGTGTACCTCGACAACACGAACCTGATGCACCTGCTGAATTACGGCGAGCCAAACAATGGCAATGTCAGAGAGACTTTCTTTATGAACCAACTGCGCGTGGACAATGACCCGATAGCATCGTCAACAGCCGATTTTCAAGTTGGTGAGTTCACTTTTGAAGTTGGCGGGAAAAACAAAGGCAAAAAGCAAATCCAATCTGTCGCAAACGGCTTTGTAGTCAAAGACGACATAGAATACGGTGCCCTAAACACCATTCCTTTATGGACGTTCGGTATGTTGTATTGATTTTTCCGACGGGCTATCGATTAGCCTAACGTTTTGTGAAGACTATCTCGTTGTCGGTAATCTGGTAGTTCCAATTCAAAGCGGTGGCAATGATTTCGGCAACCGATTCGGCCGTTGGGTGGTCGAACTTTCCAGTGTATTGAACATTGCGTGCGTCTTTCGGAAGGACAATCTTCTTGTTCAAGTAGTTGCCCAATTGAGCGGATATTTGCGAAAGCGACTTGTTATCGTAACTGAACAAGCCCGTATGCCAAGCAATTGAGTTGTTGTCGAGGCTGTCGACAGGCACAAGGTCGCGTTTCTTGCAATCGAACGAAGCCTGCTGACCTTTGGTTACAATGGTGCTTTTATGACGACTGCCAAATGAAACCTTACCCTCAACTACCGCCAAATCAACATTTTTGGCATCGGCGTATGCCTTAAGGTTGAAAGATGTTCCAAGAACCTTTGTAAAAATATGATGCGGTGTCTTGACCACAAAATCGTCGCCAGTATGGCGAACCTTGAACATTGCCTCGCCAATGAGCGCAACGGTGCGTGAATGCTTCTGCTCGTTGTATTTGTATGCAATCTGGCTGTTTTTGTTGAGCCAGACAAGCGAACTGTCGGGCAAGACAATCATAGTTTCCGTATCAGTAGATGCATACTTGACAATGTCGGTCTGGTTAGCCGACTTGAAAGTGAAGATGCCGACAAGCAAAGCCACAGAAGCCACTGCTGATGCAATCCAGGCAAACTGCGGACGAATGAAACGACGTTTCTGCGTCAACTGCTTGAACTGCTCCCATTCGGCATCGACATCTATGTCCATTGTGTAGTCAATCTTGCCTGTGAGAGTCCATAGGCGCACAAGTTCAGCGTACTCGTCGGCATTGGCGGGCACAAGCAACCACTCTTCAAATGCCGACTGCTCCTTGTCTGTCAGCAAATTGCCAGAGAGTTTTTTGGTCACTATTTCTGAAATTGCGTCTTGCATAATTTTACATCGCTTGTCTATATAAACAAATCAACGAGCCAAAACCCTACGATAAAAAGCGGATTTTTTTCAACTTTTTTCACATAAGGTTCAAGTTTCACCCTTAATTCTTTGATTGATAAAGTTATATGTTTTTCAACGGTTTTTACTGAAATTTTAAGATTGTCGGCAATTTCCTGATTAGGCATTCCCTGGAAACGGCTCAACGAGAAAATAGTCCGAGTAGTTTCTGGCAATTGTTCAACAGCCTGTTTGACAGCGTCTTCGACCTCTCCAGCAAGATAATCGGAACTATCGTCGGACGATGAAATGTTCAACTGCGAGTCGGTGTATTCGTCCTCGAACTTGAGTCGCTTGATTTTTCCAAAATGGTTAAGCGCAAGATTTACAATGGATTTTTGCAAATACGAGCGGACATTCAATTGTTCATCGAAAGACGAACGGCGTTCCCAAAGGTTGACAAATGCCTGTTGCGCAATATCGTGAGCCAAGTCGCGTTCCTTGACAATGGAATAGGCAAAATTGCACATTGAAGCAAAATTGCCACGAAAAACATCTTCGAATTGCTTGTCAGTTATCATCAGACATCACGAAATTGTTGTCACAAATGTAACGGCTATTTTTTTCAAATTGCAAAATGCAGATTGCAAAATTTAGAATTCAAAATTCAGAATAATAGGCAAAAAAATTCTCAACATCTAAATTTAACAACATCATCAGTTGCGTACCTATCGGCACGCGTTTTTTTTGATGAACGTTTATCCACCAATCCTATGCTCCTAACGGGACAAGCAAGATTTCAAACTCAAAACTCCAACATTCAACCTTCGACTTTCAACCTTCAACCTTAAACTTTAAACATTATCTTTGCCAACTATGGGACTTTTCCACGAGATACTGAAAAAATATTGGGGATACGACTCGTTCCGCCCGTTGCAGGAAGACATAATCAACTCTGTAGCGCAAGGCAACGACACGCTTGCACTTATGCCTACAGGCGGTGGAAAGTCGATAACGTTTCAGGTGCCAGCAATGGCAAAGCCTGGATTGTGCCTTGTTGTGACGCCTCTCATAGCCTTGATGAAAGACCAGGTGGAAAACCTGCGAACCCGTGGTATCAAAGCCTACGCCATATACACGGGAATGACACAGCACGAAGTGTCGCTGGCCCTCGACAACAGCATCAACGACCCGAACACGAAGTTTCTCTACTGCTCGCCCGAACGGTTGGGCTCTGAAATGTTCATTGCCAAAGTCAAGCAGATGAACATCAACCTTCTGGCAATTGACGAGTCGCACTGCATATCGCAATGGGGCTACGATTTCCGCCCGTCTTATTTGAAGATAAGTGAAATACGTGATTTGCTTCAGCAGACGCCGGTGTTGGCTCTTACGGCGACAGCTACACCTGAAGTGGTGGATGACATCCAAACGAAACTGAAGTTTAAGCAGAAGAATGTTTTCCGCAAAACTTTCCTACGTAAGAATCTGTCTTATCTTGTCCGCCAAACCGACGATAAAATCGAGTATATTAAACGAATTTTGGATAGTCAGCAGGGGCAGGGCACATCAATCGTCTATGTACGTTCACGAAAGTTGACGGAGGAGGTTGCTGCAAAACTTAATGCTCTCGGAATATCAGCAGAGAGTTATCATGCCGGACTTGATGCCCGACTAAAGGATGAGAAGCAGACAAAGTGGAAGAATGGAAGTGTGCGAGTCATTGTGGCAACTAATGCCTTCGGTATGGGAATCGACAAGGGTGATGTTCGCACCGTCATCCACTATACATTGCCAGAGAATCTTGAGGCGTATTTCCGGGAGGCAGGACGTGCAGGTCGAGATGAGAAGGATTCGTTTGCTATCTTGCTTTACGACAATAAGGATTTTGGTTCATTCAGAAAACACCTGTTGGATGAGTTTCCGTTGAAGGATTATGTCCGCGTCGTCTACGATGATATTTGCCGATATTTGAATATTGCGATTCATGAAGGTG
>CALABN010000182.1 GCA_937885735.1 uncultured Bacteroidota bacterium
TCTCAGCGCTGGTTCCACCGATAACGAAGGCGATGTGATAAGGAGGGCAGGCTGCGGTGCCCAGGCTTCTCATCTTCTCTACAAGGAAGGGAATGAGTGTCCCCGGGTTCTGTATGCGGGCCTTTGTCTCCTGATACAGATATGTCTTGTTGGCAGAACCGCCACCCTTGGTCACGCAAAGGAAACGGTATTCCATACCTTCGGTAGCCTCAATGTCGATTTGGGCTGGAAGGTTGCATTTGGTGTTAACCTCGTCATACATTGTGAGAGGTGCATTCTGCGAATAACGAAGATTCTCCTCTGTGTATGTCTTGAAAACGCCAAGCGAAAGAGCTTCCTCATCGCAATAGCCAGTCCAAACCTGTTGGCCCTTTTCACCGTGAACAATTGCAGTACCTGTGTCCTGGCACAATGGCAACATTCCCTTTGAAGCAACTTCGGCATTGCGCAAGAAGGTCAATGCAACATATTTATCATTTTCAGAAGCTTCAGGGTCGCTCAAAATTTTGGCAACCTGCTCATTGTGCGAACGGCGAAGCATAAACGACACGTCGCGGAAAGCGGCGTTTGCCATTGCAGTCAAGCCTTCCTTTTCGATTTTCAGTATCGGTTTTCCTTCAAATTCAGAAACTGACACATAGTCTTTTGTGAGCAAATAATACTCTGTTTCGTCTTTTCCAAGAGGAAACATTGGTTGGTAATGAAATTCTGCCATTTTGTTATTTTTATAATTTATTGAGATTCAATACATAAAACAAAACACAACAATAAATTGCATTTCTTTCAAAAGTAAAAAAAGAAATATGATTTCGAATTAGTTTGACGCTAAACGGCCCATTATTTTAGAAAATTTTGCTCTCGCCCATTTTTTCTATATTTGCAGACAAATCCTAATCTTGAAATGGCACAAAAGCATAAACAAAATATATTCTACGTCTTGTTCAAGACATACCTCAAGTTCTTTCACGACAAAGTTTTCTACAAAAAAGTATACAGAATAGGCAGTGAAAATGTCCCTGAAGAAGGCAATCCGATGATTGTGGTTTCAAACCACCAGAACTGCCTTAATGACCCATTGGGACTTATTTTCTCTTTCACCGACCGCAAGCCACACATTCTCACTCGCGCCGACGTAATTGAATACAACTGGTTCACCAACAAATTCTTACGCAGTGTCGGCCTGCTACCTACATTTCGTATGAATTTTGACGGTGAGGAATCGTTGAGCAAAAACAAAGGCACGTTCAGCGAGTCGGAAGATGCCCTGATTGACGGCAACACAATAATAATGTTTCCCGAAGGAATGCATCAAGACAAACACTGGCTTGGCAATTTCACGACAGGATTCACTAAAATGGCGTTTGAATCGGCAGAGAAAGACAACTTTCAGACCGAAGTCTTCATTCAACCTGCCTGCAACCATTATTCAAACTATTTCGGCATTCAAAATGAGATGATTATCAAGTTTGGAACGCCAATTTCAATCGCACCATTCTACGAACTCTACAAGACAAAGCCTCGTACTGCACAACGTCAAGTAATTGCACTTGCCCACGAGCAAATCAACAACTTGATGCTAAACATAACCGACATTGACAATTACAAAGCAATCGACTTTATAAGAAGCATTTACGGCAGACATTACGCTATCAGCAATAGCCTTGACGCCAACTATTTCCCAAATATGCTGGAATCAGACAAGTTGCTATTTGCCAATCTGGAAAAGGCGAAAGCCGAAAACTGCGATTCTGTTCTAAACATATACAACAAAGCGCTTCAATATAAGCAAGAACTTAAAAGTCAAGGCATTGGCGACACCGAAGTGATGCTCGACACAAGTTTGATGCAAATTGTCGCCAACATTCTCTCTTTAATTGTGTTTCTGCCAATATGGATTGTCAGTCTATGGCCTAACATATTAATTTTCAATGCATCAAACATTTTTATGAAAAACATAAAAGACAAAATGTTTGAGGGCACTATCCGCTACACATTGTCGGTAATGGCAACTATTCCAATCACATATATATTAACGTTTGTGCTGACATTCCACTTTGTGAATGGTTGGGTTGCATTCTTCTATATTTGCGTCCTGCCTGCACTGGCAATATTTGCGTGGAACTACTGGCAATTTGCAAAACGGACATTCAGAATGCTGAAACACAAAAGAATGGCATTTGAAAAGCGAAAGGATTTATCTCAAACGCGCAAAGAGATTATCGAAAGCCTCGACAATGTTTTAGGCATTGCCAAATAGCCAAAAATCAGCGGACAAATATTGTTCGTCCAACCCTCAACACGGTTGACGACTTGATGCCATTCAACTTGCAGAGGTTGCTGACTGTGGTCCCGTTCTTCATTGCAATTCCGCTCAATGTGTCGCCCGACTTAATCTTGTAAGTCTTGTGTTGTGATTCGGCATATGACTCTTCGTCAGTCTGTCCGTAGTGTGAATAGATGCTAAAATAGTGTTTCTTAATGGTGTACAAGGTATCGCGCAGTTCTCCAGTCTTAAAATCGACAAGGCGTTCAGGGTCAAACGACTGACCACGGTAACGCATTTCAAAATGAAGATGCGAACCCGTACTGCGACCTGTGTTTCCACCCTTGCCTATCACCTCACCCGCCTTGACAATCTCGCCAACCTGCACATTGCGAGCCGACAGATGCGCGTAGTATGTTTCCAATCCGTTTGGATGACGAATCACAATAAGATTGCCGTAACCGCCAGTACGCTTTGTGTATTCCGACACACGCACCTTTCCGTCGAAAGCGGCACGAACTGGGTCGCCGACCTCGAGCTTTATGTCGGTTCCATTATGATTACGAGTCTTGCGGAAACAATAACGGGAAGTGATACGACCAGTAACCGGTGCACAGAACGAGTGTGCCGAATCGACCAGCATAAGGTCGATTTCATCAGGCAGTTCCGACAACGGCACTTCCTTGTACGAATGTATGTTGTTGTTCCAATAGGCAGTGTCAAAATCAGTGTCGTCAATAACTGGACGGCCAAAATCGACATAGTCCCACGTCTTGTCGTTGTAGAGGACTATCTTAACAAATTTATCATCGGTATCGACAGTGTCGATTGCTTCTGGAAGGAAGTCAGGAATCTGCTGTTCGTCGGCCAAACCTGTTCCCTGTTCCGTTTCTTGGCATTCGTCGAGTTCTTGAGCGAACGACATTTGCATTGCGGAAAGGAATGCTATGGATAAAAGAAACTTTTTCAAAACTTTTTTATTTTTTCTAACGGGGCAAATATCAATATTTGAACCAAACGAAATAACGCAAGACAACATTAAAAATCAACCGCGATACTAACAATCAGACTGCACAAAATTCTGTGAATTGACATAAATCACAAACGGATTGAATAAAAAATGCATGACCAAAAGTTTTTATTGTTTGTTTTGCAAAAGGAATATCGAATGACAATTTTCATCATCAGGGAATGAACGGTTTAGAGGCAAAGGTTGTAACCGCCACCAAATGGTCTGCATTGACAGAGATTGCATCGAAGTTGGTATCACCAATATCGGGAATGATATTGGCACGACTGCTGACTCCAGAAGCATATGGTGCGGTGGCTACAACAGTGATTATCATATCGTTTGCCGAACTATTCACGGATGCAGGTTTTCAAAAATACATAATACAACACGAGTTTGCCGATGACGATGACCGCAATAAAAGCATAAACGTAGCCTTTTGGTCAAATCTGGTTATGAGTCTGATTATTTGGGGAATAATAATCGCATTTCGCTATCCTATTGCTAGAATTGTCAATAGTCCTGGACTTGAAACTGCCATTGCAGTGGCTTGTGCAGCCATACCAATTGCAGCATTCTCCAGTATTCAAAACGCCATTTACAAACGAGACCTAAACTTTCGAATTCCGTTCATTGTAAGAATGATTGGATTGGGCATAACTTTTTTTGTCACCATTCCTCTCGCCATATGGCTTAAAAGTTATTGGGCACTAATAATAAGCAAATTAGTGCATGGTATATCTTCTGTTATCATTCTGACTTTATATTCGGACTGGAAGCCCAAAATATACTACAGTTTCAGGAAACTGAAAGAAATGCTGGGATTTTGCGCATGGATAATAGCAGATCAAATATTGAGCTGGATAAACAATTATCTTGACTTGTTCTTGGCTGGCACAAGATTCAACCAACACACATTGGGCATATATAAGACATCAATCAATGCATCAAACAAAATGTTGGGGATATTTTCCAAAAGTTTCATTCCGATGCTATTGCCAACATATTCAAAACTACAAAACGACTTTTCACAACTTTGCTCCACAATGCTGAAAATGCAAAAATATTTCAGTCTAATATTGTTGCCCATTGGATTTATAATCTTTTTATACAGCGACATAATCACAAAAATAATATTAGGAAATCAATGGTTAGAAGCTGCCCCTCTAATCGGGATATGGGGGCTGATTCACAGTTTCAGCCTAATTATAAATCGTTTTTGCAGCAATGTTTATATAGCATTAAACAAACCATACATCTCTGTGGCTCTTTCCTTTTTATTTGCTGCAGCAACCATTCCCACCGTAATAATCTCATCACAATACGGATTTCATACTATGTTTGTAGCTCGAACCCTAACAAAACTTTGGCTACTCTCTTTACACGTAATAACCATATTTATTCTCATCCGTCTTTCACCTCTTAAAATCATTGGCAATATTATGCCTGAACTAATTGGATGCGGAATAATGGTTATCATTACATATTCATTATCAACCGTTTTCGATTCCAATATTTTACAATTGGCATCAATAGCAATTTGTTTGGCAACATACTTTGGCTTTCTCCTTTGCATCAGAAACGAACGAATTATCATTAAAAAAATATGGGAACATAGTGTAAAACCAATTGCCAGGAAATTACGACATTAACTGTTTATAACATAATTGCCACCATATTGAAATTATTGCTTGATTTGTTGAACAAATAAAAGGACCTATGAAAATAGCAATCCACCATCGGACAGGCTCTTACAGCGAGCAATGGATAATCTATTGCCAACAACACAATATTCAATATAAGATTGTTAACGCTTACGACAACAACATCATACAGCAATTAGATGATTGTGATGTATTTATGTGGCATCACCATTTGCTACAATACAAAGATTATCTATTTGCCAAACAACTGATATATGTAATTGAAAAACAAACAAGTATAATTGTCTACCCTAATTTCGACACTTGTTGGCACTACGATGACAAAGTTGGGCAGAAATACCTGCTTGATTCAATTAGCGCACCTCTCATTCCAACTTACATATTCTACACGCGCGACAAGGCTCTCGAATGGATTCAACATGCAACCTTCCCAAAAGTGTTCAAACTCAGAAGTGGCTCCAGTTCAAATAACGTACGGCTTGCCAAAAATGCCACAGAGGCACGAAAATACATAGAAAAAGCATTTAGCCGTGGCTTTCAAAAAAACAGCCACATAATTAGAGTCGCACAAAGGTGGAAACAATACAGGAATAGGAATTGCACCTTTAAATGGTTTTTAAAAGGCATAGTAACCCCTTATTCGTATAATGAACGGTTCCGAAAAGAAGAAATAGGCTACATCTATTTTCAAGATTTCATACCAAACAACGATTTTGTCATTCGAGTGTTCGTGATAGGCAATCGCGCCATGGCAAAAAAAACGATGAACCGTAAAAACGATTTTCGAGCATCTGGCAGTGGCAAACTAATTTTCGACAAAAATGCAATTGACATTAGATTTGTTAAAACCGCATTCGATATTAACCAGAAGTTGAAAATGCAAAGCGTGGCTTTCGATTTCCTACTGAATCCTGACGGGAACATACTAATATCTGAAATAAGCTACTGTTGCGGTTTTGAATTAAACAAAGACTTTCCTGGTTACTGGACAGAAGATCTGCAATGGCACGATTGCTCAAGCATAAACATATGCAATTTCATCATCGAAGATGTGATAGCAAAGAACACGATATCATGAAAATACTTTTTTTCATACACGGTTTATATGGTGGTGGTGCTGAACGCGTGGCATCAATACTTCTCAACCACTTTTGTCAGAAAAACGACACTTACGTAGCCGTAACCAAATTCAAAGAACCATTATACCCTATCGACAATCGTGTTCACGTAATTGACAACAACATTAAATGCAAAATAAAAGGCGCCTCACGGATTCCCAAATTTGTGAAAATGGCGCTCACTATTCATACTATTAAACCTGACATTATCATTTCCTTTATTGCAAAGACCAACAACAATGTCCTATTAGCCAACCTTCTATGTGGAAAAAAAATCATTGTATCAGAACGGAATACGTTAAACAGGTTGCAAGCAAATGATCAATGGATTCTTAGGAAAATCTTATACCCTCTTGCCAATAAAATTGTTTTTGTAACTGAAAAAGACCGCATACAATTCAAACATCAGCGAAAAAGCATCTGCATATACAACCCTGCAATGTTAGAATCATTCGCCGACTACAATAACCGTGAGAAGACAATAGTCACAATTGCACCTGACTCCCGTTGGTACATTAAAGGACTTGATTTGCTAATATGCGCATGGGCAAAAATCATGTCACAAAATCCCGAATGGAATTTAGAGATATACGGAAGAATATATGGTGCAACCATACCCGACACACTGAAAAGCACAAATCGAGTAACATGGAAAGGCTGGTCTGATGACATTGCGGAAATTCTATGCACAAAAAGCATATTCGTTCTCGCATCAAGATTCGAAGGTTGCCCCAACAGCCTTATAGAAGCAATGAGTCAAGGTTGCGCATGCCTCGGTACAGACTGCGATGGTGGCATAAAAGAAATAATAACGGACGGCATTGATGGAATTATTGCAAAAAACGAGGACATTGACGACATTGCGGAAAAACTGCAAATGCTGATTGATGACGAGAATCTGCGCCGTCGGCTGTCAGCCGGTGCTATTGAGAAAGTTAAACAATTCGACAAAAATGCTTTTTTTGCGAAATGGGACAATCTTATTGAAGAAGTTGCAAAGAAATGAAGATTCTTTTTTTCATCAACAAATTAAATGGCGGTGGCGCAGAACGCGTAGCAACAATTCTAATGAACCATTTTTGCGAAAAAAATGAAGTCACTGCCATTATATTCGACAACAAAAATGATTCGTACCAATTAAGCGACAGCGTTTCCATTCAGAAAATAATTGTCAACAACTCACACAAAACAATTCGATTTATCTCGCGTATCTGGAAAATCAGAAAAGAAATCAAACGCCACTCTCCCGATTTGATTATTTCTTTTCTAACGTCAATCAATATATATGTATTGATTGCCAGTCTGTTTCTTAAAAAAAATATAATCGTATCTGAACGCAACACACTAAAAAGAGAAAAGTCAAAAATCGTTCGTACAGCACGAAAAATCATGTACCCATTGGCTGACAAGATTGTGTTTGTCACAAATTCCGACCGACAGAAATTCGGAATCCCCGAAAAAAGCCTTACAATATACAATCCTGCCATGTTCAAGCCTTTTGCAGAATACGACAATCGGCAAAAAACAATAATCACAATTGCACCTACCAACAGATGGTACAACAAAGGTCTTGACCTGCTCATTAAGGCATGGGCAGAAATTGCACCACAAAATCCAGAATGGTCAATGGAAATTTATGGATTGATACAAAACACCCAATTACCTGACGGAATCACACTTCAAAATCAGGAAAGAGTAAGTTGGGCGGGGTGGAATTGCAACATTGCAGAAACATTATGTTCCAAAAGCATATTTGTATTAGCATCTCGCTTTGAAGGTTGTCCAAATAGCCTTATTGAAGCAATGAGTCAAGGGTGTGCCTGCATTGGAACAGATTGCGACGGTGGCATAAAGGAAATTATAACCGATGGGGTTGACGGAATTATTGTAAAAAGCGAAGACATTGACGACCTTGCAAAAAAGATGCAAATGCTGATAGAAAACGAAAATCTACGCCGTAAACTTTCGGCTGGCGCAATTGAAAAAGCAAGACAATTCGACAAAAACAAGTTTTTCACAAAATGGGATAATCTGATTTCTGAAATAACGGTGAAATGAAAATTCTTCTGTTCATAAGCAAACTATACGGCGGTGGTGCGGAACGCGTTGCCACAACTTTGCTGAATCATTTGTGTGAGAATCATGATGTAACCGTTGCCATATTCAACAAGAGCAATAGCACATACCCTATCGACAACAGAATAAAAATCATCAACCTGTCAGATGGGAAAAAGATTAGTCCATACCAACTTGACAGAATCATCAAATGCAGGAATGCAATAAAATCCACAAATCCAGATTTGATAATATCATTTCTTGTCGGACTGAACAGATTTGTCTTGATTGCAAACTGCTTTATGCGAAAGAAACTTATTTTGTCAGAACAGACCACAATACAGACAAGGCAAAAGCCATGGAAATGGCTTACTCGGCATTTCCTGTACCGACTGGCAACAATGACCGTGTTCACATCGGAAAGCGACTGTCAATATGCCCAATGGCTAAAGGACAAGACATTCATCCACAATCCTTTAAGTTGCGGAATATATTCAAGCCACGACCAAAAACGGGATAATACCATCGTAGCCATTGGCGCACAAAAACGATGGAACGTAAAAGGTTTTGATTTACTAATCAAGGCATGGGCCAAAACAGCACCAAATCATCCAGAGTGGAAACTGCAATTCATCGGGTCAATAGACGACAACAAGATTAGCGACATGGCAAAAGCATACAGCATTGAAAAACAGGTTGAATTCTTGGGATGGTCTGACAATATTGACAAAATGCTACAATCGAAAAGCATCTACGTATTGTCATCACGTTGCGAAGGATTTCCTTGCAGTCTGCTCGAAGCCATGAGTCAAGGGTGCACTTGCTTGGCCTTTGACTGCAAAACTGGGCCAAACGAGATTTTATCCGACGGAATAAATGGCTTGCTTGTACACAATGGCGACATTGACGACCTTGCCACAAAACTAAATCAACTAATTGAAGACGAACATCTTAGACTTCAATTATCAGAAAACGCCATAGATAAAGTTCATCAGTTCGAATATGGCAGAATCATGCAACAATGGGATGAACTCATTCAAATGATTATGAACAGTTGACACACCTTGCATCAATTGTCATATTCTCGGCAAACAAATAAGCCAAATTCTCATTTCGGCCATTTAGGCATAAATATTTGGGTTCAAATCTGTTTCAATCCTTCAAAAAAGGATGAAAAAGTTTTCGACATACGCATTGCAAGTCACTTTTAGATACACGAAACAGCAGATTAATGATAGCAACACTCATGCCACCACACATTCCATAAACGAAATACAACATTTTGTCAATAAATTCATTTTTATATGATGCGAAAATGTAACTTTAACAATTGTATAATTGTATAAAAGCGAGTATTTTGTCAAGACATATAATGTATTGAACAAAAACCAATTAAAACAGAACATAACCAAATAAAATAAATTTACTATGAAACGCAGATTAACACTTTTAACAGTCGCCACTTTTCTGTCAATGACATTGATGGCACAATGGGACGGCAGTTCTTCCTCAATATGGACCAATGGTTCAGGAACAAAGGAAGATCCATATTTGATTGAATCTGAAGCAAACCTCGCCTATTTGGCATCCAAAGTAAATGCAGGAACAAATTACTCCGGCACATACTTTATTCAATCAGCAAATTTGGATTTGGCTAACAACCAATGGACACCTATCGGCAACAACAAGAAATGTTTTTCAGGCACATATGATGGCAACGGCTTTATCATAGACAATCTATACTATAACAATCCGAGCAATAGTTACGTTGGCTTATTCGGCGGAATATCCAATGGAACACTAAAAAACATAACAATAGCTAGAGGTTTTGTATATGGCAACCAATATGCTGGCGGCATCTGCGGATATGCCACAAAATCAAGTACAATCACTTGTTGCGCCAATATTGCCACCGTATATGGAAAACAAGAACGCAATGGCGGTGTTGTGGCTTACATTGAAGGAAGAACTAATGTGAACAATTGCATAAATTATGGTTTAGTTTCCGCATTTAACTTTTCTGGCGGTGTTGTAGGATTTTGCAATGTTGATACTACAGAAGTTTCAAATTGTGTTAACGTTGGCCAAGTATTCAGTATGCGATACACTTCTGGCAACTGCTTTGGATATAACAAAGAGTTTTCGACACCAACAAGTAATTGCTACTACGACAATCAAATAAACGCATCTGAAGGATGGACAAGAATAAACCCAATAGAATCAGGGTTGGATAAAGTTGGCGTAATGGAAGGTAAACCAACATTATCCATGATTGGAGAGGGATTGAAAACATCTTTGGGCTCAGAATTGTGGTCGTATGATGCCAACTTGTATCCTCGATTGTCGATAAGCAAAGACAACCCAGCCGTCATACTTGCCGCTACGCCTGTGACTTTTGCTTCAACCGACAAAGCAGACAATGTAACTACAAATTTCACTGTTTCCACAGCCAATAACGTTTCATGGACGAGCGGAAACGAATCGAACTTGAAAATTAACGGTCAATCAGCATCCATACTGAAATCAACTGGTATCGCCATCACTGCGACAAAAGATGGCTACACCAAAACAATATATCTGAAAACAAACAAATCAGGCGCGACTGCCATTGGCTCAATCGAATCACCTCTAACCATTGAATCAGAAAGTGACCTGAAAGCATTACGCACTGCTGTAAACAACTATGGTTCATACAAAGGTTGTGCAGCATATGATGGTTTCAAAGGCATAAATTTCAAAGTGACAGTTGACATTGCCCTATCAGATTGGACAGAACCTATAGGCATTCACAACTCCTTCAAAGGTATCTTCAACGGCAACAACCGCATTATAACAGGCATTAACATTAACCAGTCATACCCTTCCGTTGGTGGCATCTTTGGATGCGCATCATTCGGTGAAATCAAAAATCTGACAGTTAGCGGAATTGTTAACGGCAAAGAACTAATTGGAGGCATCTGTGGTGCCGTATTCAACGAAACATTGACAAATTGTACTTCGCAATGTGAATTGAACTGCAATGGCAAATCTCAAGTTGGTGGCATTGCTGGCGACGACAGGGGATTCTCAACTTTTACTAACTGTAACAATTACGGAACAATAACTTGCGGACAACGTTCTGGTGGCATTTTAGGCAGAAGCCAAATGGGAACGACACTTGACGGTTGCAAAAACTATGGAAATGTGACAGGTAATGCTGATAATATTGGTGGCATTTGTGGATCAATAGCAACAACAACAGGTGGTGGAACAATCACCAACTGCGAAAATCACGGCACAATAGAATCCCCTTCCAAAACAAAAATTGGCGGAATAATAGGTTCCGTTCCTACAAATGCCACTGAAATTGTCACAATAGCCAATTGCATAAATAGCGGATATATTTCAGGAGACAAATACATTGGCGGAATAATAGGGCACCCATATAATACAATATCAATATCAAATTGTTTGAATATTGGCCAAAGCAATGGATTAACTGGCATTGGAGGCATTGTTGGATTTAACCAAGGAACTGCCACAATAACAAATTCATTCAATGCTGGTGAAATTACAGGAGGTGGAATTGTTGGCAGCTATGAAACAGCCACAAACCTAACATGCACTAAATGTATCAACATTGGCATGGCAAGTACCTCATCTTTCTGTATCTACGACTATCAAATGTGCCCTAAAGGCAGTTCAGGCAAACTGACTTCCGAAATGTTGGGCAGCTCTCTGGAATCCATTTTGGGCACCACCGACTGGACATTCACTGAAGGTATGTATCCAATGATTAAGGCTCTTGAAAAATCCGACTACATGATTGTTGCCGCAACACCAATCAAGCTCAACTCTTCAGAACCAGCAGAGAAAGTAATTGGTGTATCAAAAACCATTGAATATGACAAAAACAGTTCTGTCGAATGGGAATGCAGCAAAGCAAACAACGAAATACTTGTATCTTTTGTTAATGGTAAAGGATACATTGCCAATCCATCTGCCAACACTGATGTTGTGCTTACAGCAAAGAAAGGCGATGCAACCAAAAACATCACAATGACAATAACTACCAAAGGTACATTGACTGACCCAAATGTCAGTTTGACTCTAAACCCATCTACTATCGACTATGGCACAGCTATTACAGCTGAAATGCTTAACGCAACAAAGGCAATTGATGATGCAGCTGGTCAATGGGAATACAGTGTCAATGAAGGCGACATTCTGCACGCAGGCGAGCACATTGTAACTGCAACATTTATTCCTGATGACAATGAGACATACTCAATTAAAACAGCTTCGGCTGTTCTTACCGTCAACAAAGGCGATGCCACACCATTCATCACTTGGGAGCCTGCAACATCGATCACATACGGTGACGAAGATTCCGACAACAAACTAAAAAATGCAACTGCCAGCATCGATGGCAATTTCTACTACACTATTCCAGCACTTACTGTTGGAACCCATACCATTAAACTTGATTTTATCGGCACAAACTACGAAGCCTCTATTGTGAAAGAAAACGAAGTGTCCGTCACTGCAGCCACTGCCACTATTGCATGGGCGACTCCAGCAGCCATCGATTACGGAACACCATTGTCGGCTCTGCAACTAAGCGCAGTTTCTGGTGTTGACGGCTCGTTTACATACGACGAAAATGGCACAGCCATAAATGAAGGCGACATTCTCAATGCCGGCACACACAC
>CALABN010000183.1 GCA_937885735.1 uncultured Bacteroidota bacterium
GAGGGTGAGCGCATATTTTCCGATATCGTTTATGCCAAAAGTCCGAAGTTGGCCAAGCAGACGCTTTCAAACAGCCTGGCCGTCACAAACGACACGTTGCAGGAACTGGTCCTGCTCAAGGCCATTCACGATGCCCTTTACGACCACGATTTTCCGTCAAGCAGTCTGTTGATAACGCTCGATTCAATAAGGTTGACCACCAATGTTGAACGGCACAGGAAAATTGCCCAGGACATTGACCAGAAAAACCGTGTGATGCGCGTCGGCACTATGGCCCCGTCATTTAGCCTTGCCGATACTTTGGGCGAGTTGCACAACATCGACAATTATCGCGACAAGTTTGTATATGTGAATTTCATCTCTATCGACAATTATGCCTGTGCCCAGGACCTTGAACAGTTGCGTCTTCTTAACGAAAAGACCAAGGAGGTTATGCAGGTTGTTTCCATATCAATTGATGAGGATTTCGAGAAGGTAAAGATGTATTTCCGCAAGCGTGGCTACAATTGGGAACTTCTTGACTACAAGAATGACCCGTCTGTGTTGGAACGCTACAAGGTGCGGGTGTTCCCGTCATATTATCTTGTCGATGTCGACGGCACGCTTTGTATGTCGCCTGCACTTTCCCCGTCAGAGGATTTTGAGAAACGGTTCCGCCAGATTTTCAATGCAAGAAAATATAATAGATAACAGTTTTAATATGAATAAATTAGTTTTTGCAACACATAACAAACACAAGGCTATGGAAATAAACAACCTTGTGAGCGACTTATACGATATCCAGGATTTGGGAATCATCGGAATAAACGAGGACATACCCGAAACAGGCGATACGCTTGAGGCAAATGCCAAGATGAAGGCGCGTTATGTGTTTGACAAGACTGGACTAAACGTGTTTGCCGACGATACAGGCCTTGAAGTGGAGGCGCTCAATGGCAAGCCTGGTGTCCATACGGCTCGTTATGCAGGTCTCGATTGCGACCCTGTGAAGAATATGAAAAAACTTCTTGCCGAACTTGATGGTGAAACCAACCGTCGGGCACAGTTCCGCACTATTATTTGCCTAATCATTGGCAATGACGAATATTTGTTTGAAGGTGTGGTGAAGGGGTCAATTGCCAACGATTTTGCTGGCAAGGAAGGATTTGGATATGACCCTATATTCATTCCCGATGGATATGAAAAGACATTTGCCGAAATGCCATTGTCCGAGAAGAACAAAATCAGCCATCGAAGCATAGCCGTAAAAAAACTCGTGAATTTTTTACAGGAATTAAGCGGTATTTGACACTTGCTGACTCAATAAACCATTGAGTGCTTTGACATTGTGCTTGACTTCCTTTCTTCCTTTTGACAGAGGATTTTTTTGTGTGCGTTAAAGTGAAAAAACTGAATTAAAGCACTTTTTTTTCTATTGTCTTGTTCTATTTCAATTTAACATTATGCCAAAATAAATCATAACTTTGATTTATTGGCTGTTGAAATAGTTAAATTGATTAGTTATGAAGTACAAAGACATTAAAATCGGGTATAGGATATCGTTGGTGATAGGTTGTGCATTGATGGTTATTTTTTCGATTTGCACAGTTATCTTGAGCAAGACCATAGGAAACAACAGATTGGCTGATACCAACACCTATGAGTTGGATAAAGTCAAGGATATAAGTTACACTTTGTCGCAAATGATTCGTGACAGCGAGGAAAAAGAAAGCATCGCCGCCTCAATAGTCAAATTGCGTGCAAGTGAAATGAGCAAGGAGATTATAGTCACCCCCAAGACAATGGAGTTTACTGCCATCAATCAAGAAACCAATACGGCTAATTTGGTGAGTGTCAATACGTGGCAGTACAAGAACAGCATTGTGCAACGCAACGATGAAGTTGCCCAAAACTTTTCGCAGGTTGACACCAAAACCGAGATGACAGTTTTTCAGCGCATTCCTCAAGGCTATATGCGTATCTCGACAACCCTTTTGGCCGCAAACGGCAATTCGGCTACAGGAACATTCATTCCGAACGAATCGAAAGTGGCTCAAAGAATTTCCAATGGCGAAGCATACAGTGGCAAAGCCATCATTCTTGATGAGAGTTATTGCACTTCATATTTCCCAATTATCCAGAATGGAGTGGTGATAGGCGCATTGTTTTCTGGAAAGAAATATGCGGACGCCAACTTGATAAAGGAGATTTTGGGTAACAAGGAACTTGAAACGGAGAATTCGTACACGTTGCTTATTGAAAAGAATGGAAAGGTGGCCGCTGGAGAATCTCACCTGAACGTTAATTATGCTAATGACGAAATGTTCAAAGCCGTTATCGAAAAAGAAGAGGATTTCGGGCAATTGTCGTTCAACAATGGCACAATAGTTTATTTCAGCCGTGTGCCTGAAATTGATTCATATGTAGTTACATTCCTGTCGAAGGAAATATTGCTTCAGACAATCCGTATGGTGAAAGTCAAAATCATCAGCCTGTTGGCAATAGGCGTTTTGCTTTGCATTTTGGTTATAATAATTGTAAGTGTGTCAATATCACGTGCTTTGAAAAACCTTGTTGATGTGAGCCAGACAATTGCCAATGGCGATTTGACTGTGCATTCTTCCATCGACCAAAAAGACGAGGTGGGCGAACTCGCTGAAACATTGAACTTAATGGTCGAAAAACTTCACGATGTCATAGGGAAAATCAAGTTGAGCGCACAGACAATGTATGTGGCAGGCGAGGAATTGAACCATACTTCAACCCAGTTGTCGGAAGGTTCGTTAGAGCAGGCTTCAAGTGTTGAGGAGGTGTCTTCGACTCTTGAGGAAATAGCAACAAACATTGAGCAAAATGCCGAGAATGCCGTCCAAACGGAATCCAATTCCACCATATCATTAAAGAGCATTCGTGAGGTGAGTGATTTGGCCAAGCAAACCATCGACGCAAATCACCAGATAGCAGAGAAAGTCAGCATAATTAATGAGATTGCATTGCAAACCAATATTTTGGCTCTGAATGCCGCTGTTGAGGCCGCTCGTGCTGGTGAATACGGAAAAGGATTCGCAGTTGTTGCAACTGAAGTTCGGAAACTGGCTGAACATAGCAGGAACGCCGCAAATGAGATAGTCGGGTTGGTTACTCACAGCCTTCATCTGGCCGAGGCAACAGGAGCCCAGATGCAAGAGGCTTTGCCTATTGTGCAGAAGACTACAAGCCTTGTCCAGGAAATTTCTGCCGCTAACCAGGAACAGAGTCACGGCATTAATCAGATAAATGAGGCTATGGCAAGTTTAAGCGGAACCACACAGCATACCGCTACCGTTAGTGAGGAAATGGCCGCCAATTCCGAGACTTTGCTGAATCAGGCGGCTGAAATGCAGGAACTGGTTAGTTTCTTCGTTGTTGCTGACAATAAACAATGAGAGACTGCCAGTATAAACAGTTTTTGAATTTTTTGTTTTAGGTGGGTTCTATAAATTGATTTCGAGAGATTTTTGAATTTTTATCGAGTAG
>CALABN010000184.1 GCA_937885735.1 uncultured Bacteroidota bacterium
GTGTTCCTCAATAACTTTCGCAAGCTTAAGAGAGTCAAGAGAGTGTAAAAAATCGATCTTATTTATAACATCTAAAGCCTTATTTCTTTGCAGATGTCCAATAAAATGCCAGTCGATGTCCTTTGGCAAATCCTCGTGCTTCTGTTTCAATTCCTGGGCGTGGCTTTCGCCAAAAATACGCTGACCTGCATTGTAAGCCTCAACAATGTCCTCCTCGGGTTTGGTTTTAGATACGGCAACAAGTTGCACGCCGTTTGGCAAATCCGACTTTATTTTTAGCAAATTGTCTTTAATACTGTCCATAACAAAGTGATTCACACAATCTTGCAAAATAAAAAATCAACTTCTTGTTTGTCCTTCGCCATTGATAAGCCATTTGTACGAATTCAATTCCTTGAGAGCCATAGGCCCGCGGGCGTGAAGTTTCTGGGTTGAGATGCCAATCTCGGCACCCAAACCAAATTGCGCACCATCGGTAAACGCAGTAGGCGCATTTACATAAACCGCAGCCGCATCAACGGCCTTTTGAAATAAATCGGCATTGGCCTGGTTGTCAGTAACTATGCACTCGCTGTGACGAGAACTGTATTTTGCGATATGCGCCAAAGCATCGTCAATGGAATCGACAGTGCGAATGGCCATCTTGTAATCCATAAATTCAGTGCCGAAAGTGTCGTTGTTGGCTGGTTGCAAAAGATTTTCAGGATACTTGCCTTTCAACGCAGAATATGCCTGCTCATCAGCATAGACAATGACATTTTTGGTGGCACAGTCGGCAATCAACTGGGCAAGGTCAGGCAGACGCTTCTTGTTTACAATGACACAATCGAGCGCATTGCATACACTTACACGACGTGTCTTGGCATTGAAAATGATTCGCTTGCCCATTTCAAGATTGCCAAATTCATCAAAATAAGTGTGACAAATGCCTGCACCAGTCTCAATTACAGGCACAAGTGAGTTTTCACGCACAAAGTTAATCAAGCCCTTGCCACCACGCGGTATAATCAAATCGACATATTGAGTGGCCTTCAGCAACTGTGCGGTCTCAATATGGCCAGCAGGCAACAAGGCAAGCGTATTCTCATCAATTCCGTGTTTACGCAGCACTTCCTTTATTATGTTGACGCCCAACTTGTTGGAATCGTAAGCGTTTGAGCCTCCTTTCAATATGCAGGCATTGCCCGACTTCAAGCAAAGTGAAAATACGTCGTATGTCACATTTGGACGGGCCTCATAGATGATGCCAATGACGCCCAATGGGACGGTGATTTTTTTCAGTCTCAAGCCGTTTGGCAGTGTCTTTTCTTCAAGAGTCTGCCCTACTGGATAAGGCAGACGGGCCACATTGCGCATATCGCCAGCAATGTCGGCAATACGTTTTTCAGTCAACTGCAGACGGTCATAAACAGGGTCGGCTGGGTCCATACGGCTCAAGTCCTTGCTGTTTGCCTCCAGAATCTCGGCTGTACGCGCCACAATGGTGTCGGCCACATCAAGCAACACCTCGTTTATCTTGTCCTCACCTATAAATACCAACTTGCGGCTTGCAGCAAGCACATCGGTGAATATTTTTGTACAATCCATATTGTCAATAATTTACATTAATCATATTTCATTTAAAACCAAATAGTCGTAATGAACAAACGGGCGGTTCTGCTTTTTGCCCATACACTCGACAACCGTTTGCGAGTCATACATAGCCTTCCCGATTCCAATTTTCTGATTGTCAGAATCATAAATGCCAACTATATCTCCTTTTTCGAATGTTCCTTCAACACCTGTAATGCCAATAAACAAAAGGCTGTTGGCTTTATCGCTTAACAATGCTTCGGCCGCTCCCTTGTTAATGGTTACATAACCTTTTGTAAATGACTGGGAATGAGCCAACCATTTTTTCACACTTGTAGTCTTGTGATGAGGCAGAAAGTGTGTAAAATCCTTCAATTTGTTGCTGACAATGTCGGAAATTGTGTTTTCCTTGGTGCCATTGGCAATATAAACATTGATGCCCTCGCTCGCGATTTTTGCGGCAATGGAACATTTGGTAAGCATACCTCCACGCCCAAAGCCAGACTTGGTTGGCGCAATATATTTCTGCAATGACGCAAAATCGGAATCAATCTCACGAATAAGTTCAGAACCTTCCTTATCAGGTGCACCCGTGTAAACGCCGTCAATATTTGACAGAATGAAAAGTGAATCACAATTCATCATTGATGCTATCAGCCCTGAAAGTTCATCGTTGTCGGTAAACATCAGTTCGGTGACCGATATTGTATCATTCTCATTTACAATTGGAATAACGTTATTCTCAAGCATCGTGGTGATGCAGTTTTTCATATTGAGATAATGCCGGCGGTCGCTGAAATTCTCTTTTGTAGTCAACACTTGGGCGCAATGCATTCCGCGCTCGCCAAACAATTGAGTGTAGAGCGACATAAGTTTGACCTGACCGATTGCCGCCCACAACTGCTTGGCGGCGACAAGTTCGGTCTTTCGCGAAACTGCCACTTCGCCACGCCCTGCGGCCACGGCACCAGAAGAAATGACTATCACTTCTGTGCCATTCTTTATCAAGCCTGAAATTTGGTCAACCAAATGTGATATTCTGGCCACATTCAGCGAACCGTCAGACTGGGCAAGCACGTTACTGCCAATTTTAATCGCTATGCGTTTGAATTTATTCTGCATCTTCATTATCGGTTTCTGTTTGTTCTTCCTCTGGTTCCTCGTTGCTTTCAGACTGTTGCTCATCTTCATCGTCAAATTCGATTACGTTTCCGTCCTCGTCAACCACTTGCTCATCTTCGTCAACAATGGCACCAGTTTGTATATGTTTCATAAAATCGTTCTTCTTCTTGTTCTCGGCAAGCATAAACATATATGAAGCCTCTCCCTTCTTGGCTGGCAACTTGCGGTCGCTTCCCTTTATGGCGTGAATGACATCGTTGAAACCCTTGTCGGAACTCAACACCTGCATAAATCCACGCTTGTAACTGAAGAAGTACCACAAATCTGGTGTCACCTCAAGGTACAGCGTCATTGCATCGCCACTGCGCTTACGCTCCACTTCAAATATGCCCTTGACCTTCTTGTTGACTTGCGTTCCGCCCAAATTGGCGATGCCCAAATCGCCAACACTCTGCCAGCAATTAACATTCTTGTTCCATACCATACGAAGTTCAGAGAACATAAACGCAGTGTTGAGCGGTTCAGGAATAATCTTGAGTGAACCGAAAATGCGCTGTTCGCGGAACATATCGGACGCTGGCACCGAACCCAATATCGACCTTACGCCCTTGGTATAAGTGTTGCTTATCAGGCTCGACGGGCTCAATGTTTCAGTTGCCTTTATTGTATCCGCAATCTTTTTCAATGCTTCGGCTGGCAAGTAGAAATCGAGAGTGGTAATCATATCGAGCAGATACTTGTCGGCATCAATGTCATAACTTGTCGTTCCCTTGTTGACCAACTTGACACGGCCCAATTTGGCGACAAGGTTGATGTCGCCATCGGAATTGATTGTGCATCCGTTCTTATTGATACAGATATAGTTGTCAAGGCTATCGGCATTGGCGATGCGTTCCTTGGCGCTGACTTCATAGGCATTGTCCTTCTTGTTGAAATGAAGATAACCTGTTGCCGTTGCCACTGGCACGTTGCTGTACCACTTACGAGGCGACAGGAACGCAGGGTAAACGTGGACCGTATCGGTTGCCATCATTCCACCCAAAGCGAGGAACTCTCCACCAACGCTCATTGGTTGTTCATCGATAGGAATAAACACGTCCTTGGGATCGATTTCAGAATCGAACTTAACCCAACTTTCGGCCGTACTGCAACCGTGATGCATCTTTGCTCCACCAATATAGCGCAGGAATTGTTTGCGGGCCTCCATCTTGACCTGTCCTTGATAACTGAATTCAGGCGACAGGCTGAAGTCCTCACTGGCAACAATCTTGCCGTTGGCGTATGTCTGACCGGTGGAATCGACGGCAATAGGGTCGAAACTGATATACTCGACTGTACCGTCCGACTCGGTGTATGTATAGTCGCCGTGTCCGTAATACTTCTTACGCGAACTTACATCGACGCCAACCTTGACAAACCTGTGGTACTTGTTTTCAGTATCGGCAAGCAACTCGGCATTGGTCAAAGTCTTCATCTTGGCCATTGGCAAAATAGTCACATCACCTTCATTCGGGTAGATATAGGCATCGGCTACAGCCACCAATTCAACCTTGTGGGCCATAATGGTGTTCGTCTTCAAGTCGAAATCGGCCACTGGCGATACCCAATTGAGCGAATCCTGACCCTTGTGGACTGAGAGGAATAACGACCCCTTTGGCACATTTGCGCTGTTTTCAGGCATGACCTTCCTGACCTTTCCATTGTCGAATGTATGCGTAGCGTTGACTGAAGCAAACTGCAACTGCTTTTCAAGCATCTTCCACGAGAAAGTTTCAATCCAGCCAGCATAGAGGTTTTCTGGGAAATCGACACGGGAATCGCCTATATTAGACTTGAATGTCGCCTTTTTACCAATCATATCGACATTAGCCTCAACATTTTCAGTTGCAAGTGCAAGACTGTCTGACATGGAGGATGCTATTTCAAGCCGTGCATTTGCACTGCTGTAACTTGTATGCTTGAAATCGAACCGTGCCGATGCGAGTTTTGCATCGTACAGTTCGGTGTAGCCATCGCCGTCCATAGTTTTGCCGTGATAGTTCAACTTGCCGTGGAATGCCACTTCGCTACCATACATACGCAACGGTTGGCCAATGTCTTTCATTGCAAGCAAGTCCTTGTATGGTTCCCAATGAACCTTCACCTTTGTTCCCAAAACATCGGTATGGACACCTTGCTTCTCGGCAATGCTTAATGCTGAAGTTATGCCATTGGTTGAATCTGGGAAGAACACAAAATCACGCGACACCATTCGTGCATCGGCAAAATCAACCTCGCCATCGCCACGCAAACCCATATTGCTCAACCAAATGCTGTTGTTGAACCGACCCTTTTCACGATAAGTCGGATAGCCATTGTTTGGCGTAATCTCAACAAATCCCAATGAATTATCCTCTTGAAGTACAAGTTTTTGCTTGATGATAGGGAAAATGTCGGCAGAATGCAGTTCTCCAACAAAACCCATACCTTCAGTAGAGAAACTGTTCAAACTGTCGATTGTGTACGGATAAACCTGGAAGAAGAAATTATCACGAGTGTACTTGCCATCCTGAATATCAGGGTCGTCATAATATACGTATGAGTCTTTTTCACTGGCAAAAATTGGATACTGCAACAGATTCTTTCTGCCAGACTTGTTGTCGGGCTCATCAATCTTAAGTTTTCCTGTAATGTTTTCAATTGTACTCTGCACATTCGCCAACATTTGTCGTCCTTGCCCGTCCAAACCAGCCTTGACCCTTATGTTGAGCGAATCCACCTCGTTCAATTCCACCATAAATTCATCGTAGTTGAATTTGAAATTACGTCCGTGGAACGTGAACAGACCAGCATCAATGGTGCCTCCGAAATCGAAACTCATATTGCGCTTCACAAGAATTTCCTGATTGCTTGGATAGAAGACAACGTTCTGACGCTCACTCACATTGACAACAGGAACACCCTGAATGGCCAAATCCATATTCTTCAGGTTCAGCACGGCATTGGTGGCTCCCGAAGTTGTCTGCGACTCAAAACTGATGAGGTCATAGTCAATCTTCTCAACAATGCAGTCGAGGTATCTATAGAGTTTTGGCTTGATGCGACACATTTCAGTCTTTGTGTCGTAATCGACTATACCTTTGAATGTCAATTCTATAAGCAGACGTTTCGTATTAACCATTCCCATTTTTATGTGGCGAGAGAAGTCTTCGGCAGAAAATTCCTCTTCGCCATATTTGCGCACATAACTGCGAAGCATAATGTACGGATGAATCTCTTCAAGACCTTGGTCCTCATAGTAACGTTCGGCACTGAAATAGTTTTCCGACTCGAATGTGGCCGTACTGATACTACTGCCGATAATGTTCGTGAAATATATTTTAGAGTCGTTCATCTTCCAACTCAAAAGTCCGAAGTTCATTTCCATATTGTGATAAGAGTCATAATACGGGCTTCGTGACATATTCTCCGGACTATTGTCACGTATCAAACTGAATTCCTTTTTGTTGTCGGCATACTTGAACTGAAGGCCAGGATGATAGATTGAATCGGAATCAATATAAAGGTTAATCTTTGAGTTAGCCGACGTTATCGCATCACGCTTAATGCCAAAATACTCCGAACTGGCCTGCAAAAACAACTGTTTCTTAAGCAAAGTGTCACCTTTCTCGTTCACATATTCCATATCGCGGAATACCGAAACCGTGGCCAAATCGGTGCTTGTGCCCGTTCCAGCCACCTTTCCGCCAACAATGGTGAAACCGCCCTTGTAGTTGATATCAGGGAAAAGGTCTTCTATCTCGAATGTTTTTTCATTGCTTCGGAACTGCGGATACGACGAGGTTCCAGACCTGTTCGATTCCATAACCTTGTCGGTAAGCGTACCTTCCAATGGGTATCCAAAATATCCTAAATGATAGAATATCACATTGTCGATGCTATACGACGACTTTGTCAGCAAAATAGAATATGAATCGATTTCAGCCCACGAAGTATCACGTGAAATGCCCGCCTTGTCCCAATAGACGACCGCACTGCCACCCTTCCAACGGTTTGAAATAGGGTTGTAGATGCCCTTTGTGTCATAAATGACGATGCTATCCTTGCGCACCTTGCAAGTAAGGTCGAGCGAGTTGAAGTAATAGCACATTGTGTCATTTATCTTATTTATTTCAAAATGGTTGTTGCTACTATACCAACGCATACTGCCATTGACGTAGATTGACTTGTCGCGAAGCATATAGATGATACTGACAATGTACTTGTCAATGTCGGCAAGTTTCATTGACTTGTCGTGGACAATGTTGTCAAGTCCTTCGCACCATTCTTTGTAGTTGCCTTGTCCAACCATATCGTTTTGGCAGAACACAAGCAAGGCATTCAAGTAATCGAACACGTGCGGGAAGTTACGCGCACGACGTGCCACCATTTGGTTGGTTATCTCATAAACCTTTTGCTGTTGTTCTTCGGTGAACGAACCACCGTGCCAATAAGGTGCTAGTTCCGACAACAGCAACCTGCCACTTTCATAATTTGCCTCCGATTTTGAGAAGAACACCTTTATCTCGTCCATAAACTTGTATGGCTCTGGTGTGAACGACGTTGTCGATTGTGCTTGCACGTTGAAGGCAAGCGAAACGAAAAAAACTATTATCGGCAGGATTCTTCTCATCTGTTTGATATTTGTGATTTTACTTGCTGAATTTTGCTGACACCCACTCGTCACGCTCAATGAATTTAACGAATTTCAGGTTTAGCGACTGCGCCTTTTCCTTGATTATGTCGAGGTCCGACTTGTAGAACCCGCTCAAGCAAAGCACACCGCCGTTGTTCAGCGAACTGGCGTATGTAGGCATCTGGTCAAGCAGGATATTGCGGTTTATGTTGGCAAGAATTATGTCGAAACTGCCTTTTATGACCTCAACTCCACCTTCAAGCACCTCAATGCCGTCAAGTTGGTTGCGACCAATGTTTTCAATCGAATTCTCAACCGACCAATGGTCAATGTCGATGGCCACAGCGCTCTGTGCACCCAACTTGCGGGACGCAATGGCAAGCACTCCAGTTCCACAACCCATATCGAGCACCTTCCTTCCCGACAAGTCGATATCGAATAGTTGCTGAATCATCAGCGTGGTAGTGGCGTGGTGACCTGTACCAAACGACATTTTCGGTTCAATGATGATATCGAGTTGGTAATTCGGGTCGAACTCGTGAAATGGCGCACGGATACGGCATTTGTCAAGTACCGTTATCGGCGTGAAACTCTTCTCCCACTCCGCATTCCAGTTGACGTCAGGCATAGGCTTGCTCTCTACCGACAACGACTCGAATATTCCCCTTACAGGCTCAATGGCGTTCTTTGTCGACTCCTCGTCGAAAAGGTCCGTCAGAATGTAAGCCGACAAGCCTGTTGGCGTTTCCATAAAACTGTCGTAGCCAATCTCCGCCAACAAAGCCGTCAAAATATCCTTGTTGTCGGGTGTTGCTGGCTTAAAAACAAGTTGAGTTTCAGTATATTGCATAATTGCTGATTTTTCGGGGAAATATACTAAAATAGTGGTTCGGACGACCCATCATTTCATAAAACATATCCGCCACTGACTAACAAAATTCAAGGCATAAAAAAAGCCGACCAACGAGTTGTTGTATCGGCTTTTATTTATTTGAATATCAATTAGAATGCCTTGATAATTCCCATAAAGTCCTCGCACTTAAGTGATGCACCGCCGATAAGACCACCGTCGATATCAGGCTTTGCAAACAATTCAGGTGCGTTAGAAGCCTTGCAAGAACCACCGTAAAGGATTGAAGTGTTCTCTGCAACTTCCTTGCCATACTTGTCAGCAACAACTGAACGAATGTAAGCGTGGATTTCCTCTGCCTGGTCAGAAGTGGCAGTCTTGCCAGTGCCGATAGCCCAGATTGGCTCGTAAGCGATGATGATTTTTGAGAAGTCTTCAGCAGACAAGTTGAATACAGAACCTTCAAGTTCAGCCTTGACAACCTGATTTTGCTTGTTTGCTTCACGTTCAGCAAGGCTTTCGCCGATGCAGAAGATTACCTTCAAGCCGTTGGCCAATGCCAATTGAACTTTTTCCTTAAGGATTTCTGGTGTTTCCTTGTAATACTCACGACGTTCAGAGTGGCCAAGGATTACATATTCAGCACCTGTTGACTTAACCATTTCAGCAGAAACCTCACCAGTGAATGCGCCCTTTTCCTTGTCAGCGCAGTTTTCTGCGCCCAAACCAATAATGTTGTGGTTGATGACGTCAGAAACCTTTGCAAGATGGATAAATGGTGTGCAGATGATTACGTCGCAATTTGGCTTTGTAGCAAGTGCGTTGTTCAACTCTGTAGCAAGAGCAATGCCTTCTTGAAGATTCTTGTTCATCTTCCAGTTTCCAGCAACAATTTTCTTTCTCATATTAAAATAATTTAAATAACTGTATGTCTTGTAATTATAATTAATAGTCAGACTGTCGTGACTTGCGCGCAAGTAAGTAAATAGTGGCGATAAATGCAAGCGATAAAATTAACAGCAAAGTATAGAATCTGGTCTGTCTTTGCATTTGGAAATCAATGCATTTGGCAAGAAGATTTCCTTCAAAGAAACTTGTCTGCGGAATATCGAGCATATTCCACTTGCCAATAATGACGCCGTCCTTCACCACCATAAGCCCTGGATTCGAGCGCACAATGGTCTTCAGCGTTGTTTCATCGCATATGCAAATGTCGTAAGTCGGTTCTGTCGCTTCACGGAAATTTTCAATGGCATCGTCGGTTGAAGCCGTGAGCATATAGAACGGATAACCCATTGTTTGACAATACAATGCCAGACGGTTGATGCTGTCAATGGTGCTCAAATCCGACTTGTCAAGATTGTAGGCCACAAGCAGGAAGTTGTAGTCGGGGCTGTTGAGCACATCTTCGGTAAGGTCCTCGCCGTCGGCGTTGACTATTGAAAAGTCGTGGATAGGTGGCTCGTATCCTTTTTTAATCAGCACGTGCTTCGCTTCCACAAACGACCAAGTGCTGTCAGGCAAGTCGTTAATCAGGAATTCCTCCTGCACCCCGTCCTTCTCATAGACAAAAGAACTTTCCCAAACATCGGCAGGCGCCCCTGCTGGACGTTCCATTTTCTCCTGAATGCAAGTTCCCACGCTATATGGACGGAAATCAAGCACTTGCGTATGTCGGTACGAATGACAGCAGAAAATGCCTATAGCCAAAACTGCCACACCGCAAAGCCACCATTGTTCCGATTTCTTGAGCCTGCTGGCCGACTGTTTGCGAAGCGCAAAAACAACAATGGCGCACGCCAGCAAAACTATGTTCTTGAAAAATGTCTGCCAGTTGGTTATCACAAGTGCATCGCCAAAACAACCGCAGTCGGAAACTGGATTCTTTATTGCAATATAAAGTGTAAGAGGTGTGAAGAACACCATAAATGCCAATGCAAGCCCTGAACTCAAACGGATTGAAAGGTTGAACAAAACGGCAACGCCAATGGCAAACTCCGCCATACACTGCACCACCGACAAGCCGAACGCAAGTCCGCTGGCCCACCCAATGCCGAAAGCGTTGAAATAGTCGATGAACTTATACGTTGAACCAAGCGGGTCGACGGCCTTTACAAAACCCGAAAAAATAAACGTGGCGCCAATAATCAGGCGACATACAATCATCAAAGTTGGGGTCAGACGTTTCATATCACTGTTATTATAAAGGCTATCAATCTATTATGCCGTATTTTTTCAATTGAGATGCAATCATTTCAAAAACCTGTTCGGGTGGAAGCATCTGATTGTCATCGCCGTAACATTTCACCAACTCAAAATTTTTCTCCGTTGATGCCAGGTCAAGATACTCTCTGCGCACCTGCTCCTGGAAATTCAAATCAGCCTCGTGAATATCCTGTTTCCCTTGCAGATACTTGCGGTCGTCGCCTTCACGGTGCGATGTCAGGCTTTTGGTTGTAAACACAAAAGGCACGTCAAGGAACAGGCTCAAGTCAGGTTGCGGAATGCCGTAATAATTGTATTCAAGGTCGAAAATCCAGCGACGCAGTTCATCCTTTTTGGCCTTGTCGGCAATCTTTGCACCCTGATAGGCTATATTAGAATATATGTATCGGTCAATGATAACCAGTTTGCCCTCGTCAATCCATTGTTGCACAGTCTGTTTGGCATCATTGCGGTCGCCAGCGTAGATTAGCGCCACCAAATATGGATTCACCTGGTTGTTAGCCCCCAAGTCGCCACGCAGGAACATCGACACAAGATTGCCAAAAACACCATTGTCAACACGCGGAAAATGCAAATATTCAAAAGGTATATTCCTATCATTTAGCAATTTGCGCAACATACTCAACTGTGTCGACTTGCCTGCGCCGTCAAGTCCCTCAATTACAATAAAGGCCATTGTCAATGTTTTTTGGCAAAACTATCAAAAAAATCAAGGTTTATTAAAGATTATATACATTATCACTTTTTTCCCAAGTTTTCCACAATGCTTTTATACATCAAATCATTTTCATACCATTGTCACTACAAAATCAGATGTCGACCACACAATGGGCAAAAACCTGTACATAGCCGAGAAACCAAGTGTTGCGCAAGAATTTGCCAAGGCGCTCAAGGAAGGAATGTCGCGTGGCGACGGATATCTTGAGGGCAACAACAGCATTGTCACGTGGTGCGTTGGCCACCTGGTGACTATGAGTTACCCCGACGCCTACGACCCAGCACTAAAACGTTGGGACATAAGCACACTGCCGTTTCTGCCAAAGCAGTTCATCTACGAGATTATCCCTAGCGTGAAGAAGCAGTTCGACATTGTCAGCAACCTGCTTAACCGCGCCGACGTGGACTGCATCTACGTCTGCACCGACTCTGGACGCGAGGGCGAATACATTTACCGACTGGTGGACCAAATGGCCAAGGTGCCTGCCGAAAAACAACGCCGAAGAGTGTGGATCGACTCGCAGACCGAGGAAGAAATACTGCGCGGAATCCGCGAAGCGAAACCACTCACCGAATACAACAACCTGTCGGATTCCGCCTACCTGCGCGCCAAGGAAGACTACCTTATGGGCATCAACTTCAGCCGAATCCTCACCATTAAATATGGATTCACAATAAGCCAATTCCTAAAACTCGACAAACGAAGCGCCATATCGGTAGGTCGCGTAATGACTTGCGTTTTGGGAATGGTTGTCAGGCGCGAACGTGAAATACGTGCCTTCGTGAAGACCCCTTTCTACCGAATAATAGGCGATTTTGCGTTAAGCGAAAACGCCTCGTTCTCTGGCGAATGGCGCGCCGTAGAAGGCTCACGCTACTTTGAATCGCCATTGCTATACAAGGAAAACGGATTCCGCAAGCGCGAAGACGCCGAAACCTGCATCGACACGCTCAAGCAATCGGCTACTGTGGCTACCATTCTCAATATCGAGAAGAAGAAGGAAAAGAAAAGTTCAAACAAAATGACATTGCGCCAAGCCTGCAAGATGTATATCGACAAAGGCAGACCATTCCTCTCGGCTGATACATTGAATTCATATGAAAGTATGGCAGGATATGCCTTCCAAAGTATTATGGACATCCCTATTGAAGATTTGACCCAAGAGATTATGGAACAGGCTGTCAAAGATGAGATGCAAATCCTTGTTCACGGAAAACCGATTTCAGCAAAGACCATCAAGAACCGATGGGGATTAATTAGCGCAACATTGAGAGCGCAAGGAATGCACTTTGATTTGAGGCTTCCGAAAGTGCATCGCAAGAATAGGTTATTGCCCGAACCGCAGGAAGTTATCAAACTTGCGTCAGAAAGAAACTTCAACCTTGTAGAAGCATACAAGATTTTGAATTTTGACAAACGCAAACAGTCTGATGATGAAGCCGTGCGTCAGAGAGCAATCAATGAAGTCAAAGGCAAAGCACACTTGACACCTATGAACGGTGTAGCAACAGCAGACAACCTTGTAGAAATTCCAAACGAGCAGAAATCACTTTGGAGAACAATGTTCCCCGACAAGAGTGCAAGCGAGTTGAAGAAGCTCTACAACAATTCATTACAGTAAAGGAGAAATTTTTATGTTCAGTTTTGTTAAGAACGACAATGGCGACAACTTCCCCATTATCGAGCAGAAGAAATCAACATCAGCAACTTACGCAGTTGGCGACGCTCTTATCGTTGACGCTTCAACAGGCTATGTGAAGAAGTGTGGTGCAACAGACAAGCCCTCTTTCATTTGTGCACAGCAGGTAGACGCGGCAACCACAGCCGGCGACGAAATTTCCGTAAACCCTGTTTATGCAGGACAGACTTGGAAATCAACATTTTCAGCAGACGCTTCTGCTTTAAAGGCAGGCGCAAAGGTAACACTTGCTAACGCACAGCAGGTAACAGCAACAACAACAGGCGGTGTAGCTACTCTCGTTGCAGACGGTAAAGCGTCAAGCGGAGAAGCAATCGTTAAGTTTATTTAAGGATAACGGAAGGAGATTTAGATTATGGCAATCGTAATTTCAAAAAATTCGGCTCTCAATGATGATTTTTGGAAGCCCATAGGACAGGTAGTAAACGCCGTTATGGCAGATGCAGACGCAGAAAAGTCAAACTATGATGCAATCGTTAAAGACCTTGCAATCGAGAAGAAGTCAGACAAGTATGCTGAAAAGCAGACAGGTCTTACAACCCTTTCTTCTTTCTCCGCAAAGGACGAAGGTGACAAGGCAGAACTTGACGATATGCAGGAAACATTCCCCAAGATTATTGTTCACGATACTTACTCAAAGTCCGTAGCAATCACAAAGGAAATGGCAGACGACGCACAGTTTGACGACATCAAGGCAGTTGCAAAGAACCTTGTTCTTGCCGCAAAGAGAACCCGTGCAGAACTTGCTACAAAGGCACTCGTTACCGAAGGTTCAACATTCCTTATGGGTGGCAAGTCACTTGACAAGACCACAGGTGACGGACTTGCACTTTTCTCTACATCACACCTTGCAAAGAAGTCGGGCGTTGGCACACAGTCAAACGTATTCACAAACGCTTTTTCAGCAGACGTGCTTTTTGCACTTGCTAACGTTCTCCGTAACTTTAAGTCAGACAGTGGCGAAGTAACAGGCTTTACCGCAAACAAGCTTATCATTCCCGGTAACTGCCCCGCACTTGAAAAGGCCGCAAAGACACTTATTTCCTCTGAACTTGAACCCGGAACAAATCACAACGATGTCAACATTCAGAAGGGTGTTTGGACATTAGTTGTTGATCCTTTATGGCAGGCCGCACCCAACACAGCACCTTATATCATTATGTCAGACGAAGCAAACAAGGCTTACAACGGAACTGTATTCTATGACAGAACCGCCCTTGATATTCAGAACGACATTGATATTGACAGCCGTAACTTGAAGTACAACGGATTTATGCGTATCTCTTGTGGCTTTAACAACTGGCGCCACGTTCTGCTTGGCGGTGCAACAGCAGGTACAGAACTGTCCTTATCATAAGCATTTGAAACAAGTCTACACTTGACGGGGCGTTGCCTTTGGGTAGCGCCCTTAATGGAGAATAACAAAATATGGCAAAAAAAGGATTGAAAGTCGGAGATATGTTTACACATACAGCTTTTGGCTCAACCTTTACTTACAAAGTAACAAAGGTATTAGAGGACGGAAATTACGAAGCAGAGCAGGTATTCAACGTAGGAGTTGTAAATAGCCAGCCGATAGAAGAAATTATCGAAGAAATGAAAGACAAACCGTCCGAAAAATCTCTAACAAAGACAGAGATAATGAGAATGTCAAAAGAAGATTTAATGACATTATGTAAAAAAGAGAAACTTGGAAAGATTGAAACCGCGACAGAAATGCGGAAGAAACTTCTTGAAAAGTTTGGACTGTAATTTTTTATGGGGTAATGGTTTATACTGTTACCCCATTTTTTAGGAGAACACAATGGGAACTACTTGGCAGGAAATAAAATTAACAACAATGCAGAAAATGTTTGGTGCGCAGGGTAGCACGATACCTAACGACACTTCAACACGCGATTATATTGCGGCAATGCCGGGAGTAGCAAACGAAGCGTTACAGAGATTAGCA